>JBBQTX010000006.1:0-19212 GCA_038234475.1 Caulobacterales bacterium
AGCCTGGAACGGACCGTCGGGCCACGTGGCCGGGTCCAGCACATCCAGCGCCAGCGGCGGGCGCAGGTTAGGCGGGTTCGCCGCTTCCGCCCAGGCCGCGATGCTGGCGAGGGCTTCGGACGAGGGATCGCTGGGCGTCCAGTCGAGGCCGGGCAGGGCTCCGGCGAAGGCTATGGCATGCTCGCCCGATCCGGCGGCGATCTCCAGCACCCTTCCACGGCCGGGCATATGGGCCTTCAGCACCCGCAGGATCGCCCCGGTGTTCCTCGCCACGGCGGGCGAGGCGAGGGCTCCTTGGGGAGTTGCGGCGATCCGGTCCAGCGTCTGCATGGCCGTTCCGATAGCGCGCGGCACCCGCCCGCGCGACCGGAATTGTGCGACGCGAAGCGGCGTCCCGCTCGCGGGAGGTTGAAACTTGCAGCGGTTGACGCCGCGTCCGCATCGGTGTCATTCCGGCTGAAACATGGCGTGATCATCGCGCCAGGGGGAGAGCCACGGCGGCGTCAGATCAGCCGGGCCACGTTCAGGAGAGTTCGCGTGACCGACACCATCCCAGGCCTGCGTCCGGCCCCCACCCGCCATGCCGGCCTGATCGCCTGGGTCGAGCAGATCGCCGCCCTGACCAGGCCCGCCCGCGTCCACTGGTGCGACGGCTCCGAGGCGGAGAAGGCCGACATCGTCGCCGACCTGATTGGCAAGGGCACGCTGACGGCGCTGGATCAGACCAAACGCCCCGGCTGCTACTATGCCGCCTCCGACCCCAGGGACGTCGCGCGCGTCGAGAGCCGGACCTTCATCTGCTCGGCCGATGAGATCGACGCCGGCCCGACCAACAACTGGTCCGACCCGGTCGGAATGCGCGAACGCCTGAATGGCCTGTTCGACGGCTGCATGGCCGGGCGGACGATGTATGTGGTGCCCTTCTCGATGGGGCCGCTGGGCTCGCCGATCAGCGCGCTGGGGGTCGAGATCACCGACAGCGGCTATGTCGCTGTGTCGATGGGGATCATGACCCGGATGGGCCAGCCGGCGCTGGACGTGCTGGGTTCTGACGGCGTCTTCGTGCCCGCCGTCCACACCCTGGGTGCGCCGCTGGCCGAGGGTCAGGCCGACGTGGCCTGGCCCTGCAACGACGACAAATGGATCGTCCACTATCCCGAGACGCGCGAGATCTGGTCCTATGGTTCGGGCTATGGCGGCAACGCCCTGCTGGGCAAGAAATGCTACGCCCTGCGCATCGCCTCGGTCATGGCTCGCGACGAGGGCTGGCTGGCCGAGCATATGCTGATCCTCAAGCTGACCGGTCCCAAGGGCCGCGCCAAATACGTCGCCGCCGCCTTCCCCTCGGCCTGCGGCAAGACCAATCTGGCCATGCTCCAGCCGACCATTCCAGGCTGGACCGCCGAGACCATCGGCGACGACATCGCCTGGATGCGGTTCGGCGACGACGGCCGACTGTACGCGGTGAACCCCGAGGCCGGCTTCTTCGGCGTGGCCCCCGGCACCAGCCGCAACACCAATGGCAATGCCCTGGCGACGATGGCCTCCAACACCGTCTTCACCAACACCGCCCTGACCGCCGACGGCGACGTCTGGTGGGAAGGCTTGACCAAGGCGGCTCCCGAGGGCCTGACCAACTGGAAGGGCAAACCGCACGACCCGGCCTCGGGCGAGCCGGCGGCCCATCCGAACGCCCGGTTCGCCGCCCCGGCCTCGCAGTGCCCGACCATCGCGCCGGAGTGGGAAGACCCCAAGGGCGTGCCGATCGATGCGATCCTGTTCGGCGGTAGACGCGCCTCTGCGGTGCCGCTGGTGACCGAGGCCTTCGACTGGGAGCATGGGGTGTTCCTGGGCTCCTCGGTCGCGTCCGAGGGCACCGCCGCGGCCGAGAACGCTATCGGCACCCTGCGTCGCGACCCCTTCGCCATGCTGCCGTTCTGCGGCTACAACATGGGCGATTATTTCGCTCACTGGCTGTCGATGGGTGGACGTACCGAAGCGGCCAAGCTGCCACGTCTGTATTTCGTCAACTGGTTCCGCAAGAACGACGACGGTCAATTCGTCTGGCCCGGCTTCGGTGACAATGCCCGTGTGCTGAAGTGGATTTCGGAACGGCTGGACGGCGAGGCCGAGGCGGCGGATACGCCGGTCGGCCGGGTGCCGACGCGTGCATCGCTGGACCTGTCCGGTCTCAACCTGTCCGAGGCCGACCTGTCGACCCTGCTGGACGTCGACGCCGGTGTCTGGGCCGAGGAGGCGTCGCTGATCCCGGACTTCTACACCCAGTTCGGCGACCGCCTGCCGCAGGCCCTGTGGGACCAGCACGCGGCCCTCACCGCCCGGATCGACTCGACCCGGGCGGCCGCCATCGCGGCCGAATAGACGCTTCATCCGGCGCTCAAGTAGCGAACGACCGCCCGTCATCCCAGCGATAACGGGGACGTTCGCGTTGGCGCCCCTTGCAAAGAAGACCCGGGCGGTCGATCAGGTCGAGCGTGCCTTCCTCTCCAGACGTGATCGTCATCGGCGCCGGCGTGCTCGGCCTCTGCACCGCCGCTGAACTGGCGGGCCGGGGGCATGGCGTGACCGTGATCGACCCGGGCGGTCCGAACGCCAGTTCGGTCGCGGTCGGGATGCTCGCACCGGCGCTCGAATCCCTGCTGGACAATTTGCCGCCCGATCGCGCGGGCCTGCTGAGGCGGGCCCGCGACCTGTGGCCCGCCTTCGCCGCGACCTGTGGCCTGACACTGTATCGCGAGGGCGCGGACTGGCGCGGGCCGGACGCGGCGGACGCCGTGGCCCGGCTGAAGGCCCTGGGTTTCAGCGCCCAGGCGACGGACGGCGGTCTGACCACGCCCGATGACTGGCGGATCGACGTCAAGGCGGCGCTGGCGGGCCTGTCGCGGGCATCCGGCGTCGTCATGCTGCGCGCCCGTGTCGTCCGGGTGAGCGGCGACGCCCGGCGCTGGCGGGTCGAGGCCGACGATGGCCGCACCTGGTTCACGCCCAGCCTGGTCCTGGCCATGGGAGCCGTGTCCGATATCGCGGGCCTGCCGCAGCAGGCAGCGGCGGCTGTGGCGGCGATCCTGCCTATCCGCGGCCAGCTGACATCGGCCGTGGCATCGCCGCCGCCACGCGCGCTGAGGGGGGCTGGCGTCTATGTCGCACCGTCCGGGAGCGGCGGCGTGGTGATCGGCGCGACAATGGAGCAGGGCCGCTGCGATCTCGAGCCCGACTCCGAAGAGGCGCGAAGGCAGTTTGAGGCCGGTCTGGCCCTGTTGGGCGTGGAAGGAACCGCCGGGCTTTCACGGGTCGGCATTCGCGGCGCGACCGTCGACGGCCTGCCACTGGCAGGGCCGGGAGGCGCGCCCGGTCTGCACCTGGCCCTGGCTCCACGTCGAAATGGCTGGTTGCTGGGTCCGCTGGTGGCCCAGATCGTGGCGGACGGAATCGAGGGCAGGGCACCGCTTGCGGACGCCGCCGCCCTCGATCCGCTCAGGTTCGCCTGATCAGTCTTCCGGCAGGTTGAAGCGCAGGCCGATATTGACCCGCGAGCCCTCGACCGCGCCGTCCACTGTGCGGGGATTGACCCGGAAGTGAGGCGACAGGCCGAGCGCCGCCCTCCCGAAACCGTAGCCACCCGGCGTTTCCCTCGCGACATTGCAGTCGGCGACCGCGCCGTTGGGCAGGACCAGGCAGTTCAGCGACGCCGACCCGGCGACGCCGTCGATGATGGCGCGCTGCGGGTAAGCCCGCATCATCTGGTCCGCCGAGGGCTGGCGCGACCAGCTGGGATTGGTGATGACCGGAGGAGGACGCGGCGTCTCGGCCAGGGGAGCGTCCCCGACCGGTGTCTCGACTGCGGCACCGATCGTCACCGTCGTGCTGGTCGTCGGCTTGTCGCCGGGGACGGCGGCGAGGATGTCGGTCGCCTGTGTCGGCGCATCGGTCCGGTGGTGGGGCAGGTTGGGGGCCTTGGGGACCACGGGAGTCTTCACCGGATCGACCGGTCTGGGTCGGCGCACATCTTCCAGGGTCACGACTGTCGGTGTGCCAGGCACGGCCACGACCGGCTCGAACTGGAAGCGTTGGTTAGAAAGTGCGATGCCGATGCCGACGTGGGCGGCGGCGACGACGCAGAATGCGATCCAGCCGGTGCGGGACAGTCCCGGAGATTTTCGTTCGCCGTAGTCGATGGGGCTTACCATTCCGGGCCCGCCTGCGGTCTTGATCATCATGGCCGTTCTTCCCTGTCTCTCGCCGTCCCCACAGCGTCCACGGCCAAGTTGAGCGCTGACGTTACGGCAAGTTTGCGGCGAGTCTCCGCCCAAAAGAGACGACCATTTCCCAGTGGCGAAATGGCAACGTTAGGGTTTGATTAACCATGAACGCCCAGCATCTCTCCTCATGAGCATTGGAGCGATTCCATCCTCTGGCGGGGTCGAGGCGGCTATCCGGCGCGCGTCCAGCGCCACCGGTGTGGACGCCGATTTTCTGGTGCGGACCGCCCGGCGCGAGAGCGCGATGAATCCTTCGGCCAAGGCGCGGACGTCGTCCGCTGCGGGCCTGTTCCAGTTCATCGAACAGACCTGGCTGGGCACGGTGAAGGCGCACGGCGCCAAGCATGGCTATGGCCAGTACGCCGATCTGATCTATCGCGGGGGCGATGGACGCTGGCGGGTCGAGGGTTCGGCGCGCAATGTGGTGCTGGACCTGCGGTTCGATGCCCAGGCGGCATCGACCATGGCGGGAGAACTGACGGCGTCCAACGCCGCCTATCTGCGCGGTCGAACTGGGCGGGAACCGGGGGCCGGCGACCTGTATGCGGCGCATTTTCTGGGACCCGCGGGCGCGGCGCAGTTGATGGACGCGCTGGACCGGCGACCGGGCAGCAGCGCGGCGGCGATCTTCCCGGAAGCGGCGGCGGCCAACCGGTCGATCTTCTACCGCGAAGGCCGGCCAGCGACCGTAGCCGAGGTCCATGCCAACCTGCAGCGATCGGCAGGCGAAGGGGCCCCGGCGGCCGCTTCGCTTCAGAGGCCGCACGACCTGTCAGACCGCGAGCGACTGCTGGCGGCGCGGCTGGATCGATTGAAACAGGACCAGAGCCTGCTGGCCCTGCTGCTGGGACAGGACGGGGACGGCAAGCCCGGCGGATTCGGCGGCGCGTTCGGTCCGGGACCGGTGAGCCGAACCTGAACCGCAATCGGGCGATGGTGAACCCGTCGTTAAGAATGACGGGGCGATGGTGATCGGCGCAGCCTGAAATCGAGCCCCTGACCATGACCGCCTATCGCGCCCGCCTGACCGACGTGGACATCCGCCGCCTGATCAAGGCGACCGACGACGACGACCGGGCCGCAGCCGCCCACAAATTGTGTCGCAGCATGGATCGGGCCGATCTGAACGACGAGGACCGGGCAGCGGCGCAGAAGATCCTGCGCATGCTGGCCCAGGACGCGGCAGAACTGGTGCGGCGCGCCATGGCGGTGACCCTGAAGGCGTCAGACCTGATCCCCCGGGATGTCGCGCGCCGGCTTGCGGCCGACGTGGACAGTGTCGCCTTGCCGATGATCAATTTTTCTCCCGCCTTCAGCGACGAGGACCTGATCGAGATCGTACGGGCCGGGTCCGCCGTGCGTCAGGTCGCCGTCGCCAGCCGGCCCAGGGTCGGCCGCGATGTGGCTGACGCCGTCGCCGACGTCGGCTGCGAACAGGCCGTCCGCACCTTGGCGGCCAATGACAACGCGGACGTGGCCGAGGCCGCGCTGGGCCGCTGCGTCGATCGCTTCGGTTCGTCGCCCGAAATCGTCGCCGCCATCGCCTATCGCCAGGTTCTACCGCTGTCGGTGACCGAACGGCTGGTCGAACTGGCCTCCGAGGCCGTGCGCGAGCATTTGGTCACGCGTCACGCCGTGGCGCCCGAGACCGCGATTCGACTGGCCGCCTTCGCGCGCGAGCGGGCGACGGTCGATCTGGTCGATCAGGCGTCTCATCAGGCCAACCTGCCGCAGTTCGTCGCCAATCTGAACAGCCGACGCGCCCTGACCGCCTCGCTGATGCTGCGTGCGCTGGCGCGAGGTCAGATGGCCCTGTTCGAACACGGCATGGCGGAGCTGGCGGGAACGCCGCATGCCAGGGCGTGGCTGATGATCCACGACGCCGGCCCGCTGGGCCTGAAGGCGATCTACGACCGCGCCGGGCTGCCGCCGCGCCTGTATCAGGCCTATCGCGCCGGGGTCGATACCTGGCGCACACTCCAGGCCGAGGGTGCGGATACTTCGGGCGACGATTTCCGCACGCAGATGCTGGAGCGGTTCCTGACCCAGCGGCCGAACGCGCCGCGCGAGGATCTGGCCTATCTGATGGAGCGGTTGGATCAGGATCCCTTGCCGGCCCGCACCGGGATCGGCGTCGCGGCCTGATCGACAGCGAAACGCCCGCCGGAGGGGCGGGCGAGTCTGAAATTAGGGGCTGGACGCGCCCGTCAGGCGAGGTGTTCGGCGACCCGGGCTTCAAGCGCCTCGGCCAGCACACGGCCGGTCGGATGGTCGTCGGTCTGGATCTGGTCGCGGACCACGGCCTTGATGGCGTCGATGTGGGCGTCAAGCAGCGCGAGCGGCGCCGCCAGCCGCTTGACCGGATCGTCCATCATCTTGCAGAGCGAACCGGCGAGACGGGTCACGAGCGGATACTGGTAGGTGGTGCCCAGTCCCTTCAGGTCGTGCGCCCGGAAATAGAGCGCCTCGGCGGTCGCTGTGTTGTAGCCCAGGCCGCGAATATCGGTTTGGGCCCTGTCAAGCTTGACGATCTCGTCCAGCAGCCACTGGCCGAATTGCGAAGACATGGCCTTGAGCGCCTCTTCGGCCTTGGCGATCGCACCGGCATCGATGCCGCCGAACGCGCCGCCGACCTTCATGCGAAGGGTATTGGGCGGACGGATGACCTGGGCAGAGTTGCTCACGGTGGACTCCCACTGTTGACGCGCCAGATTGGACCGACGACCTTAAAAACCCGTGCACGACGATCAGGCCATGAATTGCTCCGCCAGGACACGTTCTTCGAATGACCGTCCGGCGTCGAACAGCATGGTCAGGGCGATGTCCCGACGCTCGATAACCTGGACCCGGGCGACGCGGCGGACCTCGAAATTGTCAGCCGTGGCGCTGACCGGACGCTTGTCGGGTTCCAGGACGTCGAAACATATCCGCGCGGTGTGCGGCAGCAGGGCACCCCGCCAGCGGCGCGGCCGAAAGGCGCTGATCGGGGTCAAGGCCAGCACCGGCGCATCCAGAGGAATGATCGGTCCATGGGCCGAGAGGTTGTAGGCCGTCGATCCCGCGGCCGTGGCGATCATGCAGCCATCGCAGGCCAGTTCTTCCAGCCGGACCTTGTCGTCGATGCTGATCCGCAGTTTGGCGCTTTGGCGGGTTTGGCGCAGCAGCGACACCTCGTTGATGGCAAGGCCGCTGTGGACCTGACCGGATTCGGTCCATGCATCCATCTGCAACGGGTGAATGACGGCGCGGACGGCTGAGGAGAGACGTTCGAGGAGGCCATCCTCGTCGTAGTCGTTCATCAAAAAACCGATCGAGCCGCGGTTGAGACCGAATACGGGGGTTCGCCGCTCGAGGTTGGTGTGCAGGGTCTCCAGCATGAAGCCGTCGCCGCCCAGCGCCACGATGACGTCGGACTCGCCAGAATGCGCCGATGGATAGCGTGCGGCCAGCCGATCACGCGCCACCTGGGCTTCCGGCCGGTCGGAGGCGACAAAGGCGATGCGGATGGCGGGCTGGTTCACGGTTTCACGCAAGCGGACCGGAGCCCCCGTGTCAAACAGTGATGGCTCAGGCCGGGATCAGGGCGCGGAAGGCGCGGGCGGCGGAGTCCGGCGAGATCGTGCCGCGCAGCCAGACCGCCACGCCCGTATCCCCCGGAGAACCGCCGTTCAGGAAGCGGATCTCGGTCAGCACGGCGGGGAAGACCGCCCGGTCGATGCCGACCGCGGCGCAGGCGTAGTAAAGGGCTTCGGGCGTCGCATTCGCCAGGGCCGCGCGCACCTGCTGGGCGGTAAACCCGCCCAGTGCAGCCAGTCCATGGGTGAACAGGCCGAGCCTGCGTTCGCGGATGGCGCGGATCAGGTAGCCGGGCCGAAGCTGACCGGCCGCCTGGAGCTTGTCGATCAGGCGACGCTCCATTTCCTCGCGTTCCGGGCTGTCGTTGGCCGGTACGGGGATCCCGGCCCCGCGATGAGCATCGGCGACGGCGCGATCGATCAGGGGTGCGAGCCGGGCCTCGTCGACCTGGAAGCGGGCGGCGATGGATTGCCGCAGAGCGACGCCCACCCAGTGATACATCTGCTCGGCCAATTGCTCGGTCAGCAAGGGATGACGGGTCAGCGGTCCGCGCAGGGCCGCGATGCGCCGTGAGTGCTCGACGAGCCGACGCACGCCGTCAACGCTGATCTCGGCGCAACGATTGGACGCCAGGGCGGTCATGGTGGCGGGCTCGCCGCGATCAATGATGGCGTCGGCCACACGACCAGTAAGGTTCGGCCGTCGGGCGACCTCGATCTGGTGTTCCAGGGTCGCCGCGACGAGAACCTGCAGCAGGTCTTCGTCCTGCAGGATGGGGCTGTTGGCCAGAATGGGCCGCGCGATTTCGATCTCATCCAGAGCCAGAATATTGATCAGCGCCCGCGGCGCCCAGTCGGCTCGCGAGAGGCTCTCGGACAGCCGCTTTCGGACATCGCGTTCGGCCTGGGCGGCAAGGGTGAGGAATATCTCGCCCAGGACGATCGACAGGTCCCCCGTCGGCTGCTGGGTGTCGCACAACCCAAGGACAGCGATCAGGAGGCGCTGGCGGGCGTCGGCGCTGGGGTCCTGCGCCAGGGCGAGCAGCGCCGTGACAGACTCCGGCTTCAGAACGACGGCGGGACGGAACTGGGCGAGGACAGTCACGGGCGTCTCCGGCGCGCCAGATGGGTCGGCACGCATCAAAGATAGCGAGACAGGCGCTAAGACCTGGTTAATCGAAACTGAATCTTGACGCCGGGCCGCTCTGGCGCGACCGTAAGTCTGCCACAACCTTAAGGATGACGATTATGGCTGATGGAGCCATCACTTCGCTGAAACCCCGGGTCTCGGAGGCCGAGTGGAAAACGCGCGTGGAATTGGCGGCGCTTTATCGTCTCGTCGCCCTGCACGGGTGGGACGACATGATCTTCACCCATATCTCGGCCCGCGTGGCGGGGCCCGAACACCATTTCCTGATCAATCCCTACGGCTACTATTTCGAGGAGATAACGGCTTCTTTGCTGGTCAAGGTCGATCTGGACGGGAACATCGTCCAGGAGACGACCAACTTCATCAATCCGGCCGGTTTCACCATCCACTCCGCCATTCACGCCGCGCGCGAGGATGCGCAGTTCGTCATCCACCTGCATACGGTGGCGGGCGTCGGCGTGGCGGCGCAGGCGGAGGGTCTTTTGCCGATCGGCCAGAACGCCTGCCTGTTGCAGCATCAGGTCGCCTATCACGGCTATGAGGGGTTGGCGCTGAACCACGACGAGCGCGAACGGCTGGTGGCCGACCTCGGCGACAAGCCGCTGATGCTGTTGCGCAATCACGGCACGCTGGCGGTGGGCCAGACGGCGGCCCAGGCCTGGATCGGCATGTTCTTCCTCGAACGCGCCTGCGCCCAGCAGGTCGCGGCCCTGTCGGGTGGGCGCGAGCATGTGCTGTTCGCGCCTGACGCCGCCCAGGCCGAGACGAAGGAACAGGGCAAGGGCGTCGGCTTCATCTCCGCCCTGGCCTGGCCGGGCGCGCTGCGGATGCTGGACCGGAAGTCGCCGGGCTACGACGCTTGAGACTGGCGGGCACGCTGCTGATCGGGGCGATCGCAGGGGCGCTCGCCGGCCCGGCCCTGGCCGGACCATGGACGCCCGCCAAGGGCAAGGGACAGGCCATCCTCAAGTTCGAGGACATTCGGGCCAACCAGGGCTACGGCCCTGACGGCGTCCCGGCAGACCTGCCGGCCGAACGCCGCGACACCGTGATCGCGCTGTTCGCGGAATACGGGCTGACCGATCGCCTGGCGGTCCAGGTCAAGGGCGACTGGCAGTCGGGCGAAGACGCCTTCGTTGACTATGAGGGGCGAGGTCCGGTCGAGATCGGCCTGACCTGGCAGGTCTGGCACGACGACCGTGCGGCGGTCAGCCTGTACGGAGGCTATGCGGACGGCGGCGAGGGACGCAACGCCGGCTATGCAGCGCCCGGCGTCGGCGAACAGGACTGGGAGGTCCGCGCTTCGGTGGGCCGGTCGTTCGGGGGGCTGGACAGCCGCTGGTCCCCCAGTGGCTCTTTCATCGACCTGCAGGTCGCGCGCCGGATGCGCGACGGTCTGCCGGACGAGACGAGGATCGACGCCACGGCCGGCGCCCATCTGGGGGATGACTGGATGGTTCTGGCCCAGGCCTTCGCGGGGGCGGGCGACGGTGAGGATGGGCCTCGATGGCTTTCGCTGGAGGCGTCGGTGGTACGTGATTTCGGCGACTGGAGTTTTCAGGCCGGGTGGCGGCAGGCCGTGGCCGGACGCGAAACGCCCCGATCCGGCGGGCCCGTGATCTCGCTTTGGCGTCGCTTTTGACTGCGACACGATGGCGCAAAGGCGTCGCCACGGGAACTGGAACCGTACCCGTTGCATGAACTTGTTTGCGTCGACGGCGTCAGCCGCTAAGTCGGCTGGTTCCATTCGCCGGAGGCCGATCCGCGTGATCAAGCGTCACTTTTTCCTCGTCACCGCTGCGGTTCTGGTGGGCCTCATGGTCGTGGCGGTGATCCTGCGCATGGCGTTCGCCGGGGACGAAAAGGCCGGCGGTGGTCCGGGCGGTCGCGGGGGACCTGGCGGAGGGCGCGGCCAGACCGTGTCCGAAGCGGTGGCGACGCCGCGCCAGTTCACCGACGAAATCAGGGTGCTGGGCGTGGCGCGCGGGCGGCGCTCGGTCAACATTACCTCGTCGACCAGCGAATTGATCACGCGGGTGCTCTTCACCGACGGCCAACGGGTCGCCGCCGGCACGCCCTTGGTCGAGTTGCAGGCGCGCGAGGAAGATGCCGACATCATCGAGGCCCGCGCCCGGCTCGCCCAGGCCCAGCGGCAGGCCGATCGCCTGAAGGCGTTGGCGGAACGGGGCGTGGCACCACGGGTCACGGCCGAGGATGCGGAGACCGGATTGCAGACCGCCCGGGCCTCGCTGTCGGCGGCGCTGGCGCGTCGCGGAGACCGGATCATCCGCGCACCCTTTCCGGGTATCCTGGGGCTGAGTTCTGTCACCGCCGGAACCCTGGTCAATCCGGGCGGTGTCATCACGACGCTGGACGATATCGACGTCGTGCGTGTGGATTTCCCGGTGCCGGAGCGATACCTCGGATTGTTGCGGCGCGGGACCGCCATCACGGCAACCATCGACGCCTATGGCGACGAAGCCTTCACCGGCCGCATCGCCCTGATCGACACGCGGGTCAACGAACAGACGCGCTCGGTCACGGCGCGGGCGGAGATTCCGAATCCGGGGGCGCGGATACGCCCCGGCATGGCGGTTCGGGTCGCGGTCCAGCAGGGCGTGCGCACGGCACCGGCCGTTCCCGAGGCGTCGGTGCAGTACGAGGGCGAGGGTGCCTTCGTCTATCGGATCGCGCGGGGCGAGGGTGGATCGACGGCCCAGAGGGTCGAGGTCGAGACCGGCGCGGTGGAGGGCGGCTTTGTCGAAATCCTGTCCGGTCTGAACGCCGGGGACCGGGTCGTCGGTTCGGGCCTGAACCGCATCCAGCCCGGTGCCCCGGTGCAGGTGGCTGGCCAGGGTGGTCGCCCCGGCGCGGCTTCGGTCAAGGCGGGACCGGCCGAGGGTGCGCCGCAATGATGCTGTCCGACCTGTCGGTCCGCCGCCCCGTATTCGCGGCGGTCGCCGCGATCGTCCTGTGCGTGATCGGTGCAGCGGCCTTCTTCTTTCTGCCGGTGCGTGAACTGCCGGACGTCGATCCGCCGATCGTCTCGATCAACACCAGCTATGCCGGGGCCTCGGCCGAGGTCATCGAGAGCCGGATCACCGAGCCGATCGAGCAGCAGATCGCCGGCATCCAGGGTGTCGAGCGGATCACTTCCGCCAGCCGCGACGGACGCTCCAGCGTCACCATCGAATTCTCGCTCGAGCGCAATATCGACGACGCCGCCAACGATGTGCGCGACCGCGTCTCGCGCGTGGTCGGGCGACTGCCGGATCAGGCCCAGCCGCCAGAGGTGGCCAAGGCCGACAGCGACAGCCAGCCGATCATCATCCTGTTCCTGCGCTCGACCGCCCTGAACCGGCTCGAGTTGACGGACTATGCCGACCGCTATCTGATCGACCGGCTGGCGACCGTACCGGGCGCGGCCCAGGTGCAAATCTATGGCGAGCAGCGCTATGCGATGCGCATCTGGCTGAACGCCTCCGCGCTCGCGGCCCGCGGTCTGACGGTCAGCGACGTCGAAACGGCGCTGACCAGCCAGAACGTCGAACTGCCCGCCGGCCAGCTGGAGTCTGGGCAGAAGGACTACACTGTCCGCGTCGCCCGCACCTATGCCCGCGCCGAGGACTTTCGCCAGTTGCCGATCGGCACGCGAGGTGCCGCGACTGCCGGGCAGGCCTCGTCCGCCACGGCCCTGCCCAGCGGAGCGACCGGCGCGATCCAGGGACAGTCCGCCTATGTGACCCGGCTGGGCGACATCGCCCGCGTGGTCGAGGCCCCGACCGAGGACCGTCGACTGTTCAGGGGCAACGGCGTCGACCAGATCGGCCTGGCCATCACGCGTCAGGCCCAGTCCAATGACCTGGCCATCTCCAGCGGCGTGGCCGACATGCTGGAGGAGGTCCGACCGAGTCTGCCTGCCGGTACGGAGCTCGTCGTCGGTTCGGACAATTCGGTTTTCACCAAACACGCGATCGACGAAGTCTGGGTCACGATCGGCATCTCGATGGCGCTGGTCGCCCTGGTGAATTTCATCTTCCTGGGCAGTCTGAGAGCCGCCTTCATCCCCTCCATCGTCGCGCCGATCTGCCTGTTGTCGACCTTTATCGTGCTGGCACCGCTGGGCTTTTCGCTGAACCTGCTGACGCTGCTGGCGCTGGTGCTGGCTATCGGGCTGGTGGTCGATGACGCCATCGTCGTGACCGAGAACATCCAGCGGCGCATCGACCACGGCGAGCCACCGCTGGTCGCCGCCGAACGCGGCACGCGACAGGTGTTCTTCGCCGTGATCGCGACGACCATCACCCTGCTGGCCGTGTTCGCGCCGCTGCTGTTTCTGCCCGGCTATGTCGGGCGGCTTTTCGTGGAATTGGCGGCGGCGATAGCGGCGGCGGTGGCCTTTTCGGCCTTCCTCGCGCTCAGCCTTTCGCCGATGCTGGCGTCCAGGATCCTGCGCCCGGCGGCCAGCGGCGGCTTCGTCGCGCGCCGGGTCGACTGGGCGATGGAAAAGCTGCGGAACTCCTATGGCAACTCGCTTCAGGCAATGCTCGGAAGCCGCGTCGCCGTCTTTGGCGTGGCCAGCCTGATCGTCATGGTCGCCGGCGGGGCGGCGTTTATGTTCGTAACCCTGCCTGACGAATTGGTTCCGGCGGAAGACCGCGGGCGCGTGCAGCTGAGGGTGCAGGGGCCCGAAGGCGCCGGGTTCGACTATACCAGCCGGATCGTGCTCGGCCTTGAACCCATTCTGGCGCAGTACAAGGCCAGCGGCGAGGCAGAGAACTATCTTGTGTCCGCGCCCGGCTTTGGCGGCGGAAGCTACAACTCCGGCAACGGCGTGCTGATCCTCAGTGACTGGTCCGAACGCGACCGGTCTGCCGACGAGATCGCCCAGGAGCTCAACGGCAAGCTGCGCGGTCAGACCGACGCCCAGGTCAACGCCAGCGTCCCCGGTGCCTTCCAGCGCGGCGGCGGCGGTTCCAACTCGATCGAAATGGTCGTGACCGGGGCCGAATACGAGGACATCTACACTTGGCTGCAACCGGTCCTGGCCGCGTCTCTGGAGAACCCGGGCTTCTCGCGGCCCCGGTTGAACTATGAACCCAACGCGCCGCGACTGCTGGTCGACGTCGACCCCGAGAAGGCTGCGGGGCTCGGCGTTTCGGCCCAGGCGGTCGGCCGGACGCTGGAGACGATGTTCGGTTCTCGTCGCGCCACCACCTATCTGCGCGGCGGGCAGGAGTACGATGTCATTCTGCAGACAGAGCGCGAAAACCGGAGAAGCGTCGGCGACCTCGAAGCCCTTTATGTCACGACCGGCTCGGGTCAGCTGGTACCCTTGTCGGCGGTGGTCACGACCCAGACCTCTGGCGATACACCGGATAGACGACGGCTGGACCGGCAGCGGGCGATCACCATTTCGGCCGATCTGAACCCAGGCACCACCATCGCGGATGCGACGCGGTTCCTGGAGGGGGTCACCGCCGAACAGCCGCAGGGCGTGGTCACGACCCAATGGGGCGGTGCGGCACGAGATCAGAAGGAAGCGGGCGGCGCGGTCGCGGCCGCCTTCGGTCTGGCCCTGCTGCTGGTCTTCCTGGTGCTGGCGGCGCAGTTCGAAAGCTGGATCACGCCGGCGGTGATCATGCTGACCGTGCCGCTGGCGGCCGCCGGAGGACTGTTCGGACTAATGATGGCGGGCTCCAGCCTGAACATCTACAGCCAGATCGGTCTGATCATCCTGATTGGCGTGGCCGCCAAGAACGGCATTCTGATCGTCGAATTCGCCAACCAGCTACGTGATCAGGGCCGCTCGATTCACGAGGCGATCATCGAAGCGTCGACCCTGCGCCTGCGGCCCATCATCATGACCTCGATTGCCACCGCATTCGGGGCCTTGCCGCTGGTCCTGTGGCAGGGGGCCGGGGCCGGGAGCCGTCAGACCATTGGCGTGGTCATCTTCGCCGGGGCCATGTTCGCGACCCTGCTGACCCTGTTCGTGGTGCCCGTGATCTATGGGGCCTTGGCGCGCTTCACCAAGTCGCCGGACTATACGGCGCGGCGCATCGAGGCGTGGGAGGCCACGGAGGCCGCGGCCAGGGACACCATTCCGCACGCGGCGGAGTAGGTCAGGGCCGGGCGGGCGACTCGTAGCCGGTCTCGACCTTGATATAGGCGATGACGTCGCGCCGGTCGGTCGGGTCGGGAATGCCGGCGAAGCTCATCTTGGTCCCGACCAGATAGGTGCGCGGGCTCTCCAGCCATTGGTCCAGATGCTCGCCGTCCCAGGTGAAACCGGCCGCCTTGAGGGCATCAGAGTAGCGATATCCGGGTTGGGCACCCGCCCGCCGGCCGAACACTCCGTACAGATTGGGCCCGGTCATGTTCGACCCGCCTTCGGGCAGTGTGTGGCACGAGCGGCAGCGGGCGAAAACCCGACGACCGTTGTCCAGGTCAGCCTCGTCGTACGGCGCGGGCAGGGCCGTCAACGCGGCGGTCCGGTCGACCGTCGGGGAGGCCGGGGCAGAGGCAGAGGCAGAGGCAGAGGCGGGTGCTCCGGCCTCCGTGGGGGTTGCAGTGTCGCCGCATCCTGCGACGAACCCGGCGAGGGCGAGAAGGGCGAGCGGGCGGATCATGACGGCCTCCGGACGGGTGCATCCCTGATAGCCGAACTCGCGGGACTGGCAAACGGGTGTGGCGGCATGACGGACTGGATACTTCCACAGCCACCGGCCCACAAGATTCAGGACATCAAGGGCGTCCCGTCCAATCTGTGGCTGAAATCGCGGATTCTGATGGACGGTCGCCCATATGGTTGGTGTGGCCTGTCCTGGTGCCTTCGTCGTCTTCCGCGTGCAACCCCTCTGCGCAGGCTGACGCAACGCCAACTCGCTCGCTGAGTGAACTATGGTTGACAATTGATTGCGCTTGAGGCGTTTCCCCCGGCTGGGGAGTGGATCATGCTGTCACCATTAAAGCCGCTGTTGTGTCGTCACGACTTTTCCTGGTCCGAAAGACACCAGGCGGACCGATGCCGGAGCTGCGGCAAGACGCAGGCGGCAGATCGGGCTCCAGCGTGGGCGGAGGACGCCGAATACGAAACGTTGAACAGCGCGGCGACGCCGTTCGTTTTTGAACTCCGGGAAGCCGTCAAGGCACTTGACGACGGCTCTTTCCTGGACATCCCCGCGCCCGTTTCGGCCAAGCCGGTGATCATTCCCGTGCGCGGCCCGAAGCCCAGCGCCAAGGTTCTCAAGGCCCAGGCGCGGGAACGGCGAGACGCCCTGCTGGACGCCCTGGATCGGCTGGCGGTGGGCCGCCAGCTTAGCCGTCAGGAAACGATCGACACGGTCCTGGCGCTGATCGAGGATGCCCATTCAGCCGATCCTGTCCTGTTCGGGACAGCGGCACCGACGCATTTCGCCACCCTGCACGAGGCGCGCGGCACGCTGGTTCTGTGAGCTTGGCCGATGGTGCCGGTTGCAGGAATCGAACCCGCGACATCCAGTTTACAAAACTGGCGCTCTACCAACTGAGCTAAACCGGCCACCGTCGTGATGGGCCGCCCTTATGCTTTCACGAAGGGCCGGGCGCAAGCGGTGGGCTGGACAGATCCTCCGGTGCCATGAGCGCCAGAAGGGCGAAGCTGGCCAGCCAGTGCTCACCCATATAGTCGCCGGTGACGTGGGGGAGGGCGGTGTCGAGGTGAACCTTGGCTGCTTGCAGCGCGATCGACCGGCGCGCATCGGCAGCGTCCAGTGACGAGGCGATACCCCGCCAGCACCACGCGCGGCTGAGGTTCAGGCCATCCAGATGCGCGATCTTGCCGTCGCTGCGGTCGCTGACACTGGCGGGCTGGAACAGGGTCGCGGGTTCACGCGACTGGATGCGGGGCAGGAAGGCGTCGAGCCAGGCCAGGAATGAACCCCCGGGCAGGATGCGACGCATCAACTCCGCCTCCATCAGGGCGGGCGACAGGAATTCGTCCTGAGACGGCTCCCAGGCCTGGCAGTCGCGATCGCCGCCGTACCAGCGCCAGGCGGCATCGCGGCACAGGTCCGCCAGCTCTTCGTCCCCGCTGCCCTCGGCATGGTCCAGCGTCAGGCGCAGGGCGAAGGCGGTGTTGTAGTGGGTTCCGACCCGAACCGGATAGGTGGCGATGGGCAGGAAGGCGCGGAAGCGATCGGCGAAAACGTCGGCGAGCGGTTTCAGCGTGTGAGCGTGGTCGCTGTCGTGGCGCGCCAGCTCGGCGGCGAGCATCAGCAGCCAGGCCCAGCCGTAGGGTCGCTCGAAGCCACGGCTTTCAGGCCGCGACGCATAGGCTGCCTCGGCCGCGACGTCGGCGGGCGTGAACAGTTCGTCGGCCAGCGACCGGATTCGGACCGACTGGGGCAGGTCCGGAAACAGCCGCAGCAGGGTGAACAGGGTCCACCAGCCATGGACGCAGGAGTGCCAGTCGAAACTGCCGAAGAAGACCGGATGCAGCGCCCGGGGACCCTGAACATCGGCGGGCCCGGTCAGGACGTGGTCCAGCTTGTTCGGATATTCGCGGGTCACATGTCCGAGCGCGGCTTCGGCGAAGCGAGCGGCGGTGGCGGCGTCGAGGCGGTGCATCGGGATCAGAACCGGAAGGCCAGCACGGCCATCAACACGATGTTGATCCCGAGCATGATGAGGGCGGTCGGGATCTGGGCACGAATGACGCCGTTCAGGGCCCGGTCCCGATCCGGCAACTCCAGGAGGTTGGCCGGCACGACGTTGAAATTGGCCGCCATGGGCGTCATCAGGGTGCCGCAGAATCCGGCCAGCATGCCGATGGCGCAGACGATGGCCGGATTGCCGCCGAACTGGCCGACGACGAAGGGCAGGCCGATGGCGGCGGTCATGACCGGGAAGGCGGCGAAGGCGTTGCCCATGATGACGGTGAACAGCGCCATGCCGAGACAATAGGCGACCACGGCGATCAGGGGGGAACTCATGGGCACCGTCTGGGTCACGAGACCCCCGACCACCCCGCCGACGTCCGCGGCCAGAAAGACCGCTCCCAGCGAGGCCAGCATCTGCGGCAGGAGGGCGGCCCAGCCGATGGAGTCCATCAACCTGCGCCCCTCCTGCACCGGAGCCATGGCCGGTGGCCGCAGCCAGAGCATCGCGGTGGCGAGGGCGATCAGGCAGGCCAGACCCAGGACGATGAGGGTCGTCTGGGTGGACGAAAACAGCGCCGCGCCGATGTCGGTGTATTTGGCCGCGAGCGTTCCGCCGACGGTGAGTACCGGGACCACCAGGGCCGGAATGAACAAGGCGTTGCGGCGGCGCAGTGCGCCGTCGCGGCGTTCTTCGGGAGTAGTGGTGAGCGGCTGCGCCACACCCAACTTCTTCAGCCCCCCGACCGCGACCAGACCCAGCACCAGCAGGCCGTTGCCCAGACCACCCAGATAGGATCCGAACAACATGGAGACGGCGACCAGGCTCCAGAACAGGGCGCTGCGCACGCGGGTTTGGTGGGCCGTGTCGCGCAGGGTCAGGATGGCGAAGCCGACGAACATCAGCCCCAGCAGCACATAGGCGTGGTCGAGGGTGATCATGGCGCGGTCTCCGCGCTGGTCGAGGGCGCGGCCTTCAACTCACGCCGTATGGACCGGTCGAACAGGAGCAGACGGGCTCCATGGACCGCGAAAGCCGCGATGGCTGTGGGGATGGCCCAGACGGAGAGCTGCAGCGGCTCGACGATGATCCCCGCCTGTTCGAGGAAGCCGACCATCAGCACGATCGAACCGATGGCGATGAAGATATCCTCGCCGAAGAACAGACCGATATTGTCGGTCGCCGCCGACATGCCGCGAATCCGGAAACGAACCTTGTCCGGCAAGGCGCCGCCGGCCTCGACCTCGGCCGCCCCCTCGGCCATGGGCGCGACCAGCGGGCGGACCATCTGCGGATGGCCGCCCAGCGACGTCAGTCCCAGCGCCGAGGTGGCCTGACGCACCAGAAGATAGCTGAGAAGCAGCCGTCCGGCGGTCGCCGCCCTGACCCGGGCGATCAACATCCGCGCCCGTTCCTGCAGGCCCGCCCGCTCCAGCAGGCCGATGACCGGCAGAATCAGCCAGGTGATGTGGAAATAGCGGTTGTCGTTGAACGCCTCCCCGAACCGCGCAATCGTATCGACGCCCGCCGTCAGCAGCGTCCGCCCGTCCACGCCCGGCACGACAGC
>JBBQTX010000007.1:0-18125 GCA_038234475.1 Caulobacterales bacterium
GCGCCGACATCTCATCCCTGTTCGCCGACCTGATTCAGGCCGGCGTTTTCGCCCCGGTTGTTCCAGGACCCATGTCATGATCTCCGCTGCCAATAATCCCATCGCCCGCATCCATGCCCGGATCACCACCCTCGTCCCGGAGGCCGCGATCGCCCTGCTGATGCGAATCGGCATCGCGGTTCCGTTCTTCCTCTCGGGCCGCACCAAGGTCGATGGCCTGCTGACGCTCAAGGACTCGACATTCTACCTCTTCGCCGAGGAATACCGCGTGCCCCTGCTGCAGTCGGATCTGGCTGCCTATGCGGCCACCTATGCCGAGCACGCCCTGCCGATCCTGATCGTGCTGGGCCTGCTGACCCGGCCCGCCGCCTTCGGCCTGTTGGCCATGACGGCGGTGATCCAGTTGTTCGTCGTACCCAGCGGATGGCCGACCCACCTGCTGTGGTTGGCCCCGCTGTTGTATCTGATCGGGCGCGGTCCGGGCGCGCTGAGTCTGGACCGCTTGCTCAAGCTCGACTGACGCCGCTTGCGCCTCTCCCCGGACTGCGGCAGCAAGGACGCTAGGGGGAGCGTCGTCCATGTTCAGTGTCCTGAACCTGCAGAGCCTGCTGGGAATCGCCGTCTTCGTGGCGGCCTGCTGGCTTCTGTCGGAGAACAAGCGGGCCTTCCCATGGCGGCTGACCATCGGTTCGATCGCCGTGCAGGCCGGTCTGGTGCTGGCCCTGTTCGCCATCCCGGGATCGGAAGGCGTGCTCAACGGGGTCAACGCAGCGGTGAAGGGGCTGGAGATCGCGACCGAGGAGGGCACGAAATTCGTGTTCGGCTATCTGGCGGGTGGCGACCAGCCGTTCCCGGTCGCCAACCAGCCGGCCCTGTTCACCTTCGCCTTCAAGGTCATGCCGCTGATTCTGGTGATCTCGGCCCTGTCGGCCCTGCTGTGGCACTGGAAGATACTGAAGTGGGTCACGCTCGGCTTCGGCTTCCTGTTCCAGCGGACCATGGGACTGGGCGGGGCTTCGGCGCTGGCGGTGGCCGCCAACATCTTTCTGGGCATGATCGAGAGCCCGATCGTGATCCGGGCCTATCTGGACAAGCTGACCCGATCCGAACTGTTCCTGATGATGGTGGTCGGGCTGGCCACCGTCGCCGGGTCGACCATGGTGGCCTATGCGACCATTCTGGGCCCGGTGATGCAGGACGCCGCCGGCCATGTGCTGGTAGCCTCGATCGTCTCGGCCCCGGCGGGCGTTCTGCTGGCCCGGATCATCATTCCGGAAAAGCCGGGCGAGGGCGGGGCGGTAGCGGACTATGGCTCGGCGCTGAAATACGACAGCGCCATCGACGCTATCGTCAAGGGCACGGCCGACGGCCTGATGGTGGTGCTGAACATCTCGGCGGTGCTGATCGTGTTCGTGGCCCTGGTGGCCCTGGTCAATGTCATGCTGGGCGGCTTCTGGCTGTTCGACGGACCGGTGACGGTCGAGCGGATGCTGGGCTGGGTCTTCATGCCGCTCGCGTGGCTGACGGGCGTGGAATGGTCCGAGGCGGGCAAGGCCGGCTGGCTGCTGGGGGTCAAGCTGACGCTGACCGAGTTCGTGGCCTTCATCCGTCTGGGCGAAATTCCCGCCGGCGAGATGAGCGAGCGGACGCGGATGCTGATGACCTATGCCCTGTGCGGGTTCGCCAACATCGGCTCGGTGGGCATCACGGTGACGGGGCTCAGCGTGCTGATGCCCGAACGCCGCGAAGAGGTGCTGGGCCTGGTCTGGAAGGGGCTGTTCGCAGGCTTTCTGGCCACATTGATGACCGCCGCGGTTGTGGGTGCCATGCCCGCCGCCATATTCCGCTGAGACCGGAGCCCCCTTTCATGAGATTTGCTGAATGAAACTCTATACTTCCCACCGCGCGCCCAATCCCCGTCGGGTCCGCTGGGTGATGGCCGAGAAAGGGATCGAGGACGTCGCCCTGGTCGAGATCGACATCCTGACCGGAGAGCACAAGACGCCGGACTACCGCGCCCGGGTCGGGGTGCCCCACGTACCGGCGCTGGAGCTGGCCGACGGCACGACCATTTCGGAATCGGTCGCCATCGGCCGCTATCTGGAGGCCCTGTATCCCGAGCCCAACCTGTTCGGGCGCGACGCGCGCGAACAGGCAGTGATCGAGATGTGGACCCGGCGCTGCGAATTCTACCTGGCCAATCCGATCATGCTGAACGTGCGCCATTCGCACCCGGCGTTGGCTGCGCTGGAAGCGACCCAGGTGCCACAGGTGGCGGAATACAATCGCCTCGCAGCCGAGAAATTCATGAAGACGCTCGACCGCCGGCTGGCCGAGCATGAATTCATCGCCTCGGATCGCTTCACCATCGCCGACATCGTCGCCGTGGTCGGTCTGGATTTCGCGCGGCTGATCAAATACCGGCCGCCCGAGGACCTGACCCATCTCGCCCGCTGGCTGGAGGTCTGCCGGGCGCGGCCGGCGGCAGTCGCCGGGGTCTAGCCGAGGTCGAACTTGTCCTTGCGGCGCTTGCCCATCAGCAGGCGGGATTCCAGCCGTCCCCGTACCGCGTGATAGTAGGCGCGGAGGAACTCAAGGTCGGTCGCGGCCCCGCGGTCGAAGCGGATCTTGGCCACGATGCGATCGGCCACGGCGCGCACGGTGGCGCGGTTGGCGTCACGCAACACCTGTTCCAGCACCTGCAACTCCTTGACCCCATAGGCGTCCAACTGGGCCGGGGTGAAGGCGAAATGGGGCTGGGCGTCCGCGCCGTCGTCCGCCATGTCGCGCAATAGCTTCTGGCGCGGCGCGCGCAGGACCCAGGTGCCCGCTACCAGGTCGCCGGCCCTCAGCTTGTCGGCGTTGAACAGCGGCAGAAAGACGAAGACCCCGCACCAGACCAGTCCGAGCAGATAGATCCAGCCATCCACCGTCCCGCCGGTCACCAGCGCCATCAGCATCAAGGTCAGGGGCAGGAACAGTTCCAGCTCGCGCAGCACATTGCGGGTGAAGATCGCCTCGAACCGAAGACGGCCGCCGTCGCGCGACGCGACCCTCAGACCCATAGCCCGCTTGCCGAGGGTTGCCGCCCGGGCCGACATCTCGCCGGCAAGGAAGTAGCCGTTCCGGAGCAGGAACAGGCCGAGGAAGAGAACGATCAGCACCGCTTCCCGCGAGTTCTGTCCGGCTGCGGCGAAGGCAAATCCGGTGGCCAGCAAAAGCAGGATCAGGACCCCGGCGATGATCATCAGGTCGATGATCAGGGCGCTCAGGCGCTGACCCACGCTGGCGATCTCCAGCCGCAGGGCAATGCCCTCCGGCGTCACCAGGGTGCGCTGGCGCTTGAGGTCTTCGGCCGCCGGTTCCACCAGACTCATCGCCCGGCCCTCGCCGGCCGCGGCGCGTAGAAATACAGGCCCCAGATCACCGCAGTCGAGGCGGCAATGCCGTAGCGGACCCAGTCGTTTACGATCAGCTGGCGTCCGAAGCCCTCCAGCAATCCAGCCAGAAGCAGCATGATGACCACCCCCATCATGGCGGCACCGGCCGCGCGGCCGGTCTCCGAAATGGCTTCCAGCCGGCTGCGGTCGCCGGGAAAGGCCACCGCCCAGCCGATGCGCATGCCCGCCGCGCCGGCGAGTACGATTGCGAACAGTTCGGTGACCCCGTGGATCAGCAGCCAGCCGACGAATTCGAACCCGAGTCCCTTGGAGATGAAGACATGCAGCATGGCCCCCAGCATGGCCCCGTTCATCATCAGCAGCACGATGGAAGGCACGCCGAGCGCGAACCCCAGGGCGAAGGCCAGCAGGGCGACACCGGCATTGTGGGTGAACAACTGAGTGGCGAAGAAGGACAGGCCGTCGCTGCCCTCGTCATGATACAGGGTCTCGCGGAGGGACTCGACGGACGCCGTGGGATCCCGCCCGCCGGCGAGGCCCGGGTCGAGGAAGGCGTAGAACCAGTCGCTGTCCGACCCGATCAACCACCAGGCCACGACCGCGCCGAGGAAGGTGACGGCGAAGGCGATCAGGGTTTCCCGCCACATGGTCCGCACGCCGCCCGGCCAGTCACGGGAAAAGAAGGCGTTGAGCTGCTCCTGCGGCGTGGACCGCGCGCCGTAGACGAAGAAATAGGCCCGGGCCGACAGGCTTTCCAGATAACCGATAAGACCCTGGTCGAGCGAGGTCGCGCGCGCCACCGACAGCGCCGACAGGGTCGACCGATAGAGGACCGGCATGGCCAGGATTTCCGTGTCGGACAGGGCTCCGGCGGAGCGCTTCTCGGCCTTGGTGACCAGGGCTTCGAGGCGCTTCCAGTCGACCTCGCGTTCCCTGCGGAAACGCTGGCTCTTCAGTTGCAGCTCGCTCACAGCAGATCCCGCCGTTTGAGGTCGAGGTAGGCGTTCAGCACCTCGGGGCCGATCCGGTCGGCCGGGGCCTCGACGATGTGGGCGCCCAGCCGCCGCAGCCGGGCCAGCACCAGGTCCCGCTCGCGCAGCAGGGTGGCGGCGACGACCGCGCGCAACACATCCTCGGGCATCCGGGGCGGGGCCGTGACCAGCGCCTCCAGCTCCTCGTCGCGCATGACGACGAACAGCACCAGATGCCGCTTGATCAGCCGTCCGGTGGTCTCGATCATCAGTTCGGCGGCGGTCGAATCCGCGAACTCGGTGAAGATGACGACCAGCGACCGTCGCTTGAGGCTGGCCGACAGGGTCGACAGCCCGAGCGCATAGTTGGTCTCTTCGACACCGTAGTCGATGGCGGCGGCCTGACGGACCAGCAGCGGGAACCCGGCCACGCTCGACAGCGAGCCCGTCGACAGGCGCGGGCGGTCGTCGAAGGCGAACAGGCCGGCCCGGTCGCCGCTGCGCAGGGAGGCATAGGCCAGGATCAACGCCCCGTGGATGGCGCGGTCGATGCGCGGCGCGCCGTCGATCGGCTCGCTCATCACCCGGCCGCAGTCCAGCGCCATGACGATCTGGTGGTTGCGCTCGGTGCGGAACTCCTTGGCCAGCAGGGTCTGGTGGCGGGCCGACTGTTTCCAGTCGACCGTGCGGCGGTCCATGCCGGAGTGGAATTCGCTCAGCGCGTGAAACTCAGCCCCCTCGCCGAGTTCCAGCTGGACCTTGGCGCCGTGCAGGGCGTCGCGGCTGAACATGTGCACCGCCTCGTCCTCGATCCGGCGAATGTCCGAACCGATCGGCGCGGTGACAGCCAGCTTGCGCCGCGCCTGACGCCAGATCAGCCCCAAGGGGCCCTGCCAGCGCAGCACGGCCTCGGTGAAGACGGCCTGACCGCGTCGCTCTGGCTGTAGATCGAAGACGAAGCGCCCGGCTTCTTCAGTCCGGCCCCGCACATTCAGCAGGCCCACGCGGGGTTCGGCGTCCAGCGCCGCCTGCAAGGCCCGGGGCGTCCGTCCGCGCGTTCCGAACGCCACGCTCAGTCCCGCCTTCGCCGGTGCCGCGACGGCGAGGTAGCCGGGGGCCTCGAAATCCACCACGGCGGCCTGGGGCGATGGCGCGAACAGGGCGTCGACCAACATCAGCACGCCGACCGCCAGCAGCCAGGCGGGCGCGGCCAGCCACAGACCGGGCTGGATCAGGCCGGCCACAAGGGCGACCGGCGCCCCCAGCACGGCCATCACCACAACCCGGCGCGTCGGATAGATCATCGCGGAGCGGGGACCTGGTCGATCAGGTTGCCGATTACCTGCTCGACCCGGCGGCCCTCGATTTCGGCGGCGGGCGACAGCACCACCTTGTGGCGCAGCGCCGGCAGGGCCAGACCCTTGACGTCGTCCGGAATGACATAGTCTCGGCCGTCCAGCACGGCCCGGGCCCGCGAAGCCACGGCCAACATGGCTCCGGCGCGCGGCGAGGCTCCGGTCTGCAGGTCGGCGCTCTCGCGCGTCGCGCGGACCAGGTCCACGACATAGGCGGTGATCTCGGGCGAAAGCCGCACGCGGGACACCATCTCGATGGCGGCGGCGACGGTCGCGGCATCCGCCACGGGCTGGACGCCGAGGGCCACGGGGTCGGGCATGCCGGCGTGGGATCCGTGGGCCTGGACCACCTTCAACTCGTCGTCGCGCGACAGATAGTCGAGGGTCTGTTTGAACAGGAACCGGTCCAGCTGCGCCTCGGGCAGGGGATAGACGCCCTGCTGTTCGATCGGGTTCTGGGTGGCGATGACGGTGAACCGGTCGCTGAGCAGATGGGTGTCGCCGTCGATCGTCACCGACCGCTCCTGCATGGCCTCCAGCAGGGCGGCCTGGGTCTTGGGCGGGGTGCGGTTGATTTCGTCGGCCAGCAGCAGGTCGCAGAACACCGGCCCCCGCGTCAGGGTGAAGGTGGAGGTCTGGAAGTTGAAGATGTTGGACCCCAGGATATCGCCGGGCATCAGGTCCGGCGTGAACTGGATGCGTCCGAACTTCAGGCTCAGGGTGCGGGCGAAGGTCTGGGCCAGCAGGGTCTTCGCCGTTCCCGGCGGTCCCTCCAGCAGGATGTGGCCGCCGCAGAACAGGGCGGTCAGCATCAGGTCGACTGTCTCGGTCTGGCCGATGACCGCCTTGCCGACCTCGGAGCGGATGCGGGCGGCGATCGCCCCGACTTCAGTCACGTCCACGCGTCATCTCCAGCTTCCAGCGGGTAAGGGATCGGGCGATGTTCATCAACTCACCCGGTGTCTTGGCCTGTTCCGCCTGGGCGGAGAGGTCGGCAAAGGTCTGTTCGGTGCCCTGACGCCGGGCCAGCCGGTCCAGCAGGGCGGTCAGGGCGTCGCGCGACAGGTTGGACGGCGCGGCGACGGCGCGGGCGGCCTGGGCCCTGACCAGTTCGGCATAGGGTGTCGCCATCCGGTGCTCACGGCGCGCCAGCCGGACGAGGGCGGCGGTGTTGTCGGCGAGGGCCTTCTTGCCCAGGGCGACGGCCCGGCGGCTGTGGCGGTGAGGCTGGAACCGGATCATGGCCTGCCAGCCGACCAAGGCGGCGGCGAACAACAGACACACGGTGAAACCCAGCAAGGGGGGTTCCAGAAACAGCCGCAGCACGCTGCGCGGGCGGGTAAAGCCATGCAGGGACAGGTCGAAGGCGACCGCCTGGTCGGCTGGACCGAGCGCTTCCAGCAGCGCCAGGGCAGCCCGGGCCTTGGCTGGATCGTCCATCCCCTGGGTGTTCAGCAGATCGGCGTCGGACAACACGTAGAGGCCGGTTTCGTCATGGGCGAGCAACAGGCTGCGACCGTTCGCGTCGAACACAACCGGCGTCCAACCCGGCCCTGACAGGGTACGCAGGGACCGGACCGGCGCGCCGGTGGCGAGCGCCTGGCCGCCGGCACCGGTCAGCCGCGGCGCGACGGTCGTGGTCGTTTGCGAGAGGACCAGGCCTTGCCGGACGTCGGCGGGCAGGACAGACAGGGCGGCTTCGGCCGGCAGCAAGCCACCCTCGCGCACCCAGCCCCGGTGGTTGAAATCAGGCGCGACCTCCCATTTGGGCAGAACCACCAGCACCGACCCCGTCTCCCAGCGCAGTCCCTCCAGCGCGTCGTCGTCGCGGCCGAGGGGCGGGGTCAGGATCAGCAATCCGTCCTGGGCCGCGCCGCGCAGCACGCCGCGGCTTAGCAGCACGGGTCTGTCCATCGACTTGAGCAGGGCGACCATGGCCGCGTAGCCCACCGCGGAGCGGGACAAGGCATGATCCCCGCCATCGTCGCCCTTGTTCAGCTCGGGGGCCCAGGCGGTCAGGGCACCGAGCGCCGACAACGAAAACACCGCCACAGCGATCAGCGCCATGACCATCCCAGGGCGGAAGGGATTGGCGGCCGGTGCCGGGATCGACGGTTCGGTGACGCTCATGCGGCCCAGGCCTGCGGAAAGGCGAAGGTCTCATAGGCCTGACGGCAATCGGCGAAGGTCTCGCGGTCGACCGCCTGGCTGCCGAACAGGCTGGCCTCGACGACCCGGGCAATGCGGATGAAGGCCGGGCGGGCCGCGGCGGGCAGTCGCGACAGGCCGGCGATGTCCCGCGCGGTCAGGGCCGGCCGAACGGTATTGGGCAGCCGGCCGTCGATGTCGTCGATGCTGCGCAACAACAGAAGGTGCACCGCCTCGGCGAACCGGCCCTGCGCCGCCAGGGCGTCGGCGTCGGACAGGAGGGCCAAGGCGGCGGCGGGAGCCGGTCGCCACTCGGCAGCGGCACCGGCCGCCTTGGCCGACTTCCCGGGCAAGCGGATCCGGACCAGTTCGCGGATGACATACCATGCGATCGCCACGGCGATCAGCGCCAGCCCCAACCAGAAGATGATCTTGAACACCGGGCCCAGCGCTGTCAGCAATTCTCCCAGGCCGCGCAACCAGTCGGGCGGAGGCTGGGCGGGCTCCAGCGCCTTCATGTCGAACTGCAGCGAACGGTCGGCGGACATGGCGCGATGCGCAGCGTCAAAGCTCTCGCCCGGGGCGGCGGCGACCTGATCCGCTCCAGCGGCGGGTTGACTGGCAGCGACAGGCATCATGCCCGGGCACGATGCCGACTGGGCGTTGCGAAGTCGAGGCCGGTCGCACGGAGAACGTGTCGCGGACGTCGCGATTGTCGAAGTGCGGCCAAGCGGTCACAGCCGGTGGTCGAACGGCCGACCGTTCCACTCGATGTCGGCGGTTGTGGCGGCAGTCAGCGACACGCCGGTGACGAGCGCCCGCGATCCAAATCCGAGGAGGTCGACGAGGGCCCCGACGACCGGTCCCCGATCTGTCGGGCTGGTCACGACGTCTTCGCCATGGCGGCGCTGGGCGGACCAAGCGGTGAGCCGACCGCGCCCGACGGCAGTCGGCAAGCCGTGCAGCCACAAGGCAGAGCCGATGTGCCGGGACTGTCCATCGGCGGCGGCCTCACCGCGTCCGAGCAGGGCAAGGCCGAAGGCCGCGCTCCGACCGAACAGATGCACCCCGCTGGTCGCGCGCGGATTGCACTCGATCAGCCAGGGCTGTCCCCCGGCGTCGACGATGGCGTCGCAGGCGATCTGGCCGGTCCCGGCGAAGGCGGCCAGGACGCGCGCCATGTCTTCGAGGCGTGCGGCAAGGTCCGGATCGACCGGCTGAAAGACATAGCTGGCCCCGCCGCCCAGCCGCCAGTCGGAGCGGTAGGCGCTGAAGGCGGTCAGCCGCCCGTCATGACAGACGGCGTAGAAGCTGACCTCGTCGCCGTCGATCCTGCGTTGAACGACCCACGGCTCATCGGGTGACGGCTGGATCGCGTCCAGATCGCGGCGCGACGGCGCGATCCGCGAACGGGCGCCGAAGCGGGACCAGACCGGCTTGAATACCCAGTCCTCGCGTCTGTCGGCGAAGGGCGAAAAATCGGCGCGATCAGAGACCTCATGGGTTTCCGGGACCGGCAGCGAGAGTCGGCGACACAGGGCGGTGAACCGGCCCTTGGCGTGGAGCGTTGTGAGCGCGGCAAGCGCTGGCGCGAGCACCCGGTCGCCGAACCCGTCCGCTTCGGCGACAGCGGCGAGGTGAAACACTTCCTCGCATGTGGGGATCACGAGCACGGGCTCGAACCGGTCCAGCAAGGCGCGCATGTCGGCGGCAAAGCGCGCGGGGTCGTGGACCGGCGAGGCGTAGCGCGCCACCGTCGCGACGGCGTTCGACATGCGCGCCGCCCAGGCGGGCACGCAATCGGCGAGCACGGGCTCCAGTCCGGCCGCGCGCAGGGAACGGGCCAGATCGAGGGCGACGGGCGCCCGCGCGCCGGTGATCAGGACCCGCTCAGCCATCGGTCCAGCGCACCCTCCGCCGCTTCACGGTGGTCAGCCCGGTCAGTTCGCGGGCGTCGACCGGCAGGGACAGGCCGTGGCGGGCCAGCAGCGCGTCGAGCGTCGTCTCCGCCACGTCGATCAGTTCGGGCGACACCTCGATCGTCACTCCGGTCCGGCACGCGGTGGCGCGCCAGTCGCGGCCCGGCCCCAAGGCTGCACTGATCGTGGCCTCCACCTCGCGCGGAGGGATGACCACGCGGGGCCAGCGCCACAGGTCCTCGAGCC
This sequence comes from Caulobacterales bacterium, assembly GCA_038234475.1. Lineage (GTDB taxonomy): Bacteria > Pseudomonadota > Alphaproteobacteria > Caulobacterales > Caulobacteraceae > Brevundimonas. The sequence continues at coordinate 10,041 of JBBQTX010000007.1, forward strand.
GGCCCTCGACCGGATGGACGGCGGTCAGCGGTGAGCCGCAGCGGCATGGGCTCTCCAACGGCTCCAGCAGGTCGGGGAGGCGGACCCGGATCATCGGCTGGGTCGTGCGGCGCAGGTCGGTGACGATGGGAATGAAGCGGTTGGTCCCCGGCACGGGCTCATGCTCGACGATCAGCACGTCCTCGTTCAGGTGCAGGGTCCCGAAGCGGCAGGGTGCGCCGAGGAAGCCCTCGGTGGCCTGGTAGATGGGATCGGGCCGGATACCGAACGCCGCCCCGATCCAGTCGCGCTCGGCCTCGCCCATCGGTTCGGCCCCATAGAATAGTCGGCGCAGGGGCCAGCGGTCCGCTCCGGCGTCGCACCGGGCCAGATCGGCCAGCACATGGCTGGGCGCGATCAGGACGTGGGGGGCGAAGGCCTGCAGGCGCTCGAACCGGATCTGCTCCGTCTCGGCCAGTCCGACGAACAGAAACCGGAATCGCCCGGCGCGCGCGACATCGCCATACAGCCGGTTGTCGGCGCGCAGGCACAGGGCGATCCGGGTCGGGCGAACCAGGGCGTCGACGGGCAGCAGGCGGGCGAGGATGTGGCCCAGATAGCCGGCACGCTCGTCGGCGCTCGACACGAACAGGCCCGGATGCCCGGATGATCCGGACGAAAAGCCGGCGACGACCCCCGGCCGGACCTCCCCGGACCCGCCCGCTTCGCTGGACCGGGCGGCGGCTTCGGTCTCTTCGAGCGACAGGCCGACAGTGTTCCAGCGGTCGAAGTCCCGGCGCAGCGTCTCCGGCGACACCACCGGAAACCGGTCGAGCGGTTGGCCGGCCAGCGCCGCGATCGCGGGTGTTCGCGCGACCACCGGCACCATGCGTCGCCACAGCCGCGTCTGCCGGGCGACGACGTCGGCGGGGGTGCGCAGACGCAGGCCCGACCAGCGGGCATCCAGCCATGCCGCGATCAGCCGGGTCCGGTCAGGCGTCACGGGCGGGGGCCTCGGGCGCGACCTCGCCGCAGTGAGAGGGCGTGACGATCACTTCCGGATTGCGCCGCCACATCCGGTGCAGGTGATTCAGGGTCTGGCGATAAACAGCGGTCTCTCCCAGCAGGGCCGTCGTCAGGCGCGGTGGAGGGACGTCGTCCCTGACCGCGCCGCTGGACCAGGCGGCGTCGGCGATCATGAAACGAAGCCGGTCGTCGGTCTGGCGCACTACCAGCCCCCAATGGCCTGGACAGTGGCCGGGCAGTTGCACCGCCAGCAGCGACCCGTCGCCCAGCAGGTCGGCCCCGGTTTCGAATGGCGACAACTCTGGTCCCAGTGGCGTCGGCGGCCGGTCCTCGAAGAAGATGGCCCGCGCGGCGATGTCGGCGGGGGCCAGCGCGGCCAGCACGCCGCGACGCACCCGGGCGAATCGGCCCTTGCGGCGGACCTGATCCAGACCGGCGCGGGCGCAGAAGATGCGGGCCTTCGGGAAACGCGTCAGGCCGGCGATGTGGTCGCCGTGGAAATGCGAGACGATGACGGCGTGGATGTCGTCGGCGGTCAGGCCGAAACCCGGCAGCTGGTCGGCCACGGCCTCACCGGCCTCCAGCCTGACCGGCGTGGCCCAGCGATAGAGGCGCTCGGGAAAGGGATCGGTGGCCGTGAAAAAGGCCGGATCATAGCCGGTATCGAACAGCATCGGCCCCTCGTCCGGATGGATGATCAGGGCCGCCAGCGCCGGGAAGACGGCGGGGCCGAACCCGGCGTCATGCCGGGTCATCACCGCCGGATGGGAGCAATCGCCCGCGCGCAGGATATGGACCTCGCAGCGTTTCACCGTTCCGTCAGTCCGGGGGCCAGCGTCATGGCCGTTTCGTTCGCGTCGTGGCGCGGTTCATAGCCCAGCAGGGCGCGCGCGCGCGTCAGATCGAAGGTCTGCGACCAGGCCAGGGTGGACAGGGTATAGGGCGTCAGCACCGGCTCGGGTCGACCGGGTAGCAGGCGGCAAACGGCGTCCGCCGCCACGGAAAGCGCCTGCCCCAGCGCCAGCGGAAGCGGCACGATCCGGACGCTCACCCCGAGGGCCTGGCCGAGGCGGCGGACCAGTTCGGCAACCGCCACCGGCCGTCCGCCACCGATGTTGATCGCCTGACCGCCGGCGATTTCGCGCGCGGCATCGGCGAGGATCAGGGCGTCGGCGGCGTCGCGCACATCGGTCAGTTCGATCAGCGCCCGGCCCTCCCGGAACAGGGGGAAGCGACCGCGCCTGACCAGCTTCAGGATGCGGGGCAGCAGCACGGTGTCGTCGGGGCCGACGATGGCGCGCGGGCGGATGGCGACGGTGCGGAAACCGGGCGCGTCCGCCGCCAGCACCAGCGCCTCCGCCTCGCGCTTGGTCCGGGCATAGGCGTTGAGCGCGCGGCGCGGCAACGGCGTCGCCTCGGTGAGGTCGGTCTGGTCGCGCCAGCGGGCATAGACCGAGGGCGAGGAGACGAAGATGAAGGCGTCGATGCCGCCGTCGCGCGCCGCTGCCAGCAGGGTGCGGGTCAGGTCGACATTGGCGCGCTGGAAGGCGGCGTCGGGCCCCCAGGGGCTGGACAGGGCGGCGGCGTGAAAGACCGCGTCGATGTCCTTGAACAGCACCGCCGGGTCGAGGGTTTCCAGATCTCCGGCGACCACCTCCGCCCCCATGGTCCTGAGGCGCTGGATCGCGACGGGGTTCCGGCCGGTCGCCCGTACGGCGTAGCCCGCCTCAATCAGCGCCTGGGTCAGCGACAGACCGAGGCCGCCGGTCGCGCCCGTGACCAGGGCCCGCCTCACGTGCGCAGCACCATGGCCGCCAGGCTGATGCCCGCCGCCGTGCCCAGCAGCAGGACGGTCTTGCCTGGGTCCAGCCGTCCCGTCGCCTGGGCCTCGACCAGCACGTTGGGGAGGGATGCCGCGATCTGGTTGCCTCGTGTGGCGAAGATGTCGATCACCCGCTCCGGATCGCCACCCATCAGCCGGCGCGCATGTTCGATCGCGGGCCGGCTCGCCTGATGGCCGACGATGACGTCGACCGACTCGCGGGTCAGCCCGGCTTGGCCCAGAACGCGGTCAATGAGGGCGGGCAGGGTTCTCGAAGCAGCCTTGAAGATGCCGAAGGCGTCCATCCGGAAGCGCGCCCCCTCGGAAAAGGCGTCGAAACCATCCTCCACCCGGACGCGGGTGCCGCCGGACCGCACCGTGGCCAGGTCCTTGCCCTCGCCATAGGTCTCGAAGCCGCGGGCCAGCAGGGCCGGACCGTCGGGGTCGACGCCGGCCTCGACACAGACCGCTGCCGCACCGTCGCCAAAGATGGCGGCGGACGCGGGCGTTTCCCAGTCCAGTCCGCACGAGGCGATGTCGCTGGACACGATCAGGGCGCGGCGGAACCGGCCGGTGGCGAACCCCATGGCCGCGACGTCCAGTGCAGCGACGAAGGACAGGCAGGTCTGGTTGACGTCGAAGGCCCAGATGCCGGACTGGCCGAGACCCAACGCGTCCTGGATCAGGACCGACGTGCCGGGAATCGGCTGTTCCATCACGCCACAAGCCCCGATCAGGACGTCGATGTCACCGGGCTCCCAACCCGCCATGGCCAGCGCTCGCCGCGCCGCTTCGGCACCCATCATGGAGGTGGTTTCGTCGGGTCCGGCAACGCCGCGAGCCGCGATGCCGAACTGCTCCTCGGTCCAGCCCGAGGGTTTACCAAAGAGGGCGTCCAGCGCCTGTGACGACCGTTGTTCACGCGGCGCATACGCCCCGAAGCCGGTCAGGATCATGGGCGTCATAGGGTGACGTTAGCGGGGCGATTGCACCACGTCCATGATGCGTAAAGCTTGCCCGTCAAACCGGCTGCCACCCCCTCGCGGACCGGACCGTGGCGCAGGTCGGCGATCCGTCCCGGCCGCGCCCGGGCAGGCGAATTTCGAGGACCCGGCCCGTGCGGGCCTCCGCCAGCAGGTCGGGCGGGATGTCATGCACATCAATCTTGGCGCGGCGGTTCCAGCACCCGCCGGCGATGGCGATATAGACGAAGCGCCGGGTCGGACCCTCGCGCCGCACGAAAGGGCCGAGAAAGCGTCCGTCATCCGTCAGGCGAACCGGGACGTCGAACGACAGGGGGGCTGCGGTCGCGACGACCGGACCGATCGGCGCGTTCCTGGGGTCCTGCAGGCTGTAGTGGATGCCGGGCAGCGGGTCGTCGATGGTCAGGCGCAGGGTGATGGGGGTGTCGGCCATGGCTCAGTCCTGATGCTCGACGAGGTGGCGGCCCTTGACCATGCGGACGAAGGGCAGGGGGCGGTCGGGCCGGGCCAGCCGCTGGGCCACCTCGTCCAGGACGAACCGGGTGATGGCGGGCAGGTCGACGGCGCGCGCCTCGGCCAGCGGGAGCCAGGCGATCTCGTCCAGTTCGCCGGACCCGGCGGTCGGTTCGGGATGCAGCAGGGCGTCGGCCCCGGCCATGAAGAAGCGGGCGTCGAACCGGCGCGAGCGGCCGGGCGGGGTGATGGCCCTGGCGACATAGGACAGGGCGGCGAGGTCTGGCAGGGCCCCTTCGGCGCGGAACTCGCGCCAGGGACCGGCGACGGATGCGACCGGCGCGACCGTGGCCAGCAGCAGGCCGGTCTCCTCGAAGGTTTCGCGGACGGCCGTAAGGGCCAAGGCCCGCGCCCGCCGGGCATGGACCTCCCGCTGCAAGCGTGCCGCCTCCGCCGGCGGCAATTCGTTCGCGGAAGCCGCCGCATAGTCCGACCGGTCGATCCGGCCGCCGGGGAACACCCATTTCGACGCCATGAAGACATGCCCCGGTGCCCGGCGGCCCATGAGGACCTCTGCTTCTCCCCGGCTCGATCGGGTCAGGATCAGGGTGGCGGCGTCGCGCGGGCTCTGGCGGGCACCGGTGCGCGGCGCGTCGGCCAGATCCCGGGCGGCGTCGAAGGGGCTAGCGGGGGGTGCGGACACCGGTGACGATTAGCACCGACAGATCGTTTGTGGGGGTGTAATTCCGACGGCGGATTTCGAACGTCGTCGACCCGGTCTTGCGCACGCCTTCGCCGCAGAAGCTGACCAGATTCCGGCTCGATCCCTTGTCCACCACCAGACGGAACTCGCCGATGGGCTCGGCCCAGTTTGCGCCGGTGGTCAGAACATAGTCGATCCACGTCTCGCTGAGACTCAGCCGGCGACGATGCATGCGCTCGGCCGCCCGCACGAAGGCCGTGTCAGTGCAATATCGCCGCTGATACTCGATCACGGATTCGCTCCCGACCATGGTCGGGTCCCCGACCACGCTACCGGACGACCCGCCGATGGCGGGTGTGTAGCGGTGGTTGATACTGATCTCCCGGCCCGCCGGGAAGACCTGGTTCCAGTAGTGCATGGTCTTCAGGGTCCATAGCGGGGCGAAGTCGGCATGCGTCACGCCCGCATCGGTCCATGACCGATCCTCGACCAGGCCCAGCTCGATCAGCATCTCGATCTGCGGACGCGGCAGGGACAGGATTGCCGGTCCCGTCTCCGGACGGTGCGGCGACAGCGGCACGCGCAGCCCACGCAGCAGGTCGGTGTGCTCGACCTCGCCGACGAAGGCGCGCTGTTCGACATTGGTGGCGGCGCGCCGCCCGTTCACCGTGGTGGTGAAGGGGGTTAGCACCAGCGGGTCGGTCTGGTCGATGCCGATGTCGCTTTCGGGTCGTCCGGTGACAAGCGGCATGGGGAAGGCTACCAGAGTGGTGATGTCGCGGTCGGTGCGGTTGTAGAATTTGTAGCGCACGCGGATTTCCCGCGCCGAGACATAGAGGTCCTCGGACCGCATCTCGATCCCCGTGGTACGCTGCAGGACCAGCCCGCCGGTGCCCATCGAGGCCACGCTGTCATTGCGCAGGGCCGAGGCTGCGACCAGCGTCGGCGCGGTCAGCAGCAGGCACAGGGCCAATGCCAGTCTTCTGGTCCACGACATGGGCGATTCTCCAACACTGACGTTAGCCGATCGGCAGTGACAGGGCCATGACCCGCTCCCGGCGTGGTGTCTGGTCGACGTGAACCTGGCGGGACGGACGGCTATTTACGCCGTCCTTTCTTGACCCCCTTGAGCCCACCCGACGGGCGACCGCCCTTGGGCGGTTTCGGTCCGCCGGGACGATTGTCTCCGCGCTTCGGAAAGCCCGCGCCGGCCCCCGGCCCCCGGCCCCGGACGCCGAGCCGTGCGGCCGGTGCATTGGGGTCGCGCGGCCCGGGTTCGGACAGCATCTCGAAGACCAGGCCGCCGGTGATCGGCGTGGCCTCGCGCAGCTTGACCTCGACCGTGCGGCCCAGGGTCCAGCGCTGGCCCGACCGTTCGCCCACCAGGGCATGGGACCGTTCGTCGTGGTGGAAATACTCCCCGCCCAGCGAGGACACCGGCACCAGGCCGTCGGCCCCGGTCTCCTGCAAGCGGATGAACAGGCCGAAGCGGGTGACGCCGGTGATTCGGCCCGGAAAGGTCGCGCCGATCCGCTCGGCGAGGAAGGCGGCCATGTAGCGGTCCATCGCGGCGCGTTCGGCGGCCATCGAGCGGCGCTCGGTCAGGGTGACCTGTTCGGCGATCGACGGCAGTTCGCTGATCTCGCGGTCGGTCAGCCCGTCTTGGTTTCCCTTGGGGCCGAAGCCCAGGGCCCGGATCAGGCCGCGGTGGACGATCAGGTCCGAGTAGCGCCGGATCGGCGAGGTGAAGTGGGCGTATTTGTCCAGGTTCAGGCCGAAATGGCCGATGTTGTCCGGCGTATAGATGGCCTGCATCTGTGAGCGCAGCACCACTTCATTGACGACTTCGGCGTGGGGCCCATCGCGGGTCTCGTCGAGCAGCTTGTTCAGGCGTTTGGTCGTCGGTGCCTCGCCCTTGTTCCACGGTTTGCCGATGGTCTGGAGGAAGTCGGCCAGGTTAAAGGTCTTCTCCTGGCTTGGCGTGTCGTGGATGCGGTAGATCAGCGGCGTGCGCTTCTGCTCCAGCGTTTCGGCGGCGCAGACGTTGGCCTGGATCATCATCTCCTCGATCAGCCGATGGGCTTCGAGGCTCACGCGCGGCTCGATCGAGATGATCTGGCCCTCGGTGTTCATGCGGATACGGCGTTCCGGGCTTTCAATCGCCAGCGGGCTGCGCTTCAGCCGGCCCTTGAGCATGGTTCGGTAGGCGGTCCAGAGCGGATAGAGAATCGTCTCCATGATGGGCCCGGTGGCGTCATCAGGCTGGCCGTCGATGGCGGACTGGGCTTGTTCGTAGGACAGCTTGGCCTTTGACCGCATCAGGCCGCGCATGAATTTGTGACCCGTCTTGCGGCCGTCCTTGTCGAACACCATCCGGACAGCGAGGCAGGCGCGGTTCTCGCCCTCCTTGAGGCTGCACAGGCCGTTCGACAGCCGCTCGGGCAGCATCGGCTCGACGCGGTCGGGGAAATAGGTGGAATTGCCCTTGTCGCGGGCTTCCCGGTCCAGTGCCGTGCCGGGGCGGACGTAAGCGGCGACGTCAGCGATGGCGACCCAGACAATCCAGCCGTCGGCATTCTTCGGATCCTCGTCGCGCTGGGCGAAGACGGCGTCGTCATGGTCGCGGGCGTCGGCGGGGTCGATAGTGATCAGCGGCATGTCCCGCAGGTCCTCGCGGCCCTTCAGCGACGGCAGTTCCTGATCCTCGGCCTCCTTCTCGACGGCCTCGGAGAAGCCCATCGGGACGTTGTGGGCCGCGATGGCGATCAGGGAGGCGGCCCGGGGATCGTCCTCGCGGCCGATCTTTTCCAGGATCTTGCCGCGCTTGGGACCATAGCGCTGGACGCCCTTTTCGATGGCGGCGACCACCAGGTCCCCGTCGCGCAGACCCTCGGCCTGGGCATGAGGCACCAGAAGGACGTCTTTCGAGCGGCGGTCGACGGGTTCGACCCGGACCTCCTTGTTGGACTTGCGGATGACGCCGAGGACCCGATTGGTGTCGGTGTCCAGCACCTTGATGATGCGGGCTTCCCAGCCGTTTTCACCGCGCGAGAATTTGGCCAGGATACGCGCGCCCAGTCCTGGTGGGGGGCCGGCCTTGCCCGTGGTGTCGGGCACCA
>JBBQTX010000008.1:0-18065 GCA_038234475.1 Caulobacterales bacterium
TCACCAGCATCAACGGGGTCACGGCCTTCGCGGCCCTGTCCGGCGACCGGACCCTCCCCGTCCTGGCCGTCGGCGACGCCACGGCCCGCACGGCGAGGGACGCAGGCTTTCCAGACGTTCGATCCGCCGACGGAGACCTGACCGCCCTCGCCGCCCTGATCCGCGCAGAGGCTCCCGGCCTGTTGATCCTGCACCCGTCCGCCGCCGAGCCGGCCGGAGACCTCTCCGCCGCCGTCGGCGACGCGGCCACCGTCCGCTCCGTCCCCGTCTATGGCGCGCAGGAAACCGGCATCGCGCCGCCGCCGGACTGGGACGCCGTCCTCATCCACTCCCCTCGCGCCGCCCGGGCGCTCGTCGTCGCCTTGTCGGAAGGCGGCGCAGACCGGGTCGCGGTCGCGATCTCGGCCGCCGCCGCCGCACCGCTGGCAGCATTGTCCTTCACCGAGGTCCGTATCGCCTCTCTGCCCACCGAAGCCGCGCTTCTGGACGCCCTTGGCAAGCCGTCACCCGGCGTATAAACAGCCGCTCTCGCGCGAGGCCCAACGGCCCTTCGTCGACAAGCCGCTTTAGCTCAGCTGGTAGAGCATCGCATTCGTAATGCGGGGGTCAGGTGTTCGAGTCACCTAAGCGGCACCACCACTCCAATGGCACTCTGGACAGGCAACCGGCCAGCGGGCGGCGGAAGGGCCGTTACGCTGGGTACAGTGTGGGTCCGGGCTGGGTGGCCTTCCGCAAGGGACGGGCTCAGTGATGATGCTGGGACCTCAAATCCCTGCTGACGAAATGTGCCTGCCAGTTTTCGCTGCCGCGCCAGCTCACTCACCTCTCTCAGCAACGGGTGCCGGGTCGGGGGGCTTGCCGGTTCAGATTCGCAGATCGGCCAGGGCCGCCAACTCATCGTAGATTGCGTCGCCCGTACGGCTCCTGGCGTTCCCCCAACTGGTTGCCGTCATTGGGTTCACCAGAACTCCGTCACCTGTCAGCACCAGCACATTCGGCAGACCCGGCAACGCCTGAAGGCCGAACCGCGTGGCGATACCCAGATTGTGTCCGTCACCGCTGCTTGGCATTCCGATGTTCACGAAGACCAGTTCGTACTTGCGTTCGATCAGTTCGGCGAAGCGATCGGTAGCCAGCCAACCAGCGAGGGCGCGGCTGTCGCCGCACCAGTTGGCTCCCATCACCAACAGGACCCGTTTGCCCGACTGCCTGGCCCGCGCCAACGCAGCGTCCACGTCGGCCGATGCGTTCTCGCTCACGTGGTAAGAGCGGGCCTCCGGCTTGGGCGCAGTCTCAGGCGCGGACGCGCAAGCCGCCACGGCCAAAGCCGCCGCGACGATCAGCGTAACTCGTTTCACCGGGCAATCTCCTGTGGACGGCGCGTTCAGCGGTGATCAGGCACGCGATGTCGCCGTGTAGAAGATCCGGTTCGCCACGAATTCGATGATGGGTCAAGCTGCGGCCGCGTCTCGGGTCGCCCTTCCGCGACTGATCGGCACGCGGTGCGCACCGTTTCAGCGGACGCCGGACTGGGAGGCGGTGGCTGAAGGACCGTCAGCCCGGGCGGGCCTCGCCCCATTCACACCAGCCGAACGCACGGGGAGCCCCGGGCAGATACATCGTCTCGACCGCCTCGATGACGAGGCCAGCCGCTTCAATCGAGGCGGTTACCGGACGGGTCAGGTGACAGCCACCGGCCAAGGGGCGCCAGAGGGGCTCGATGCGCCGCTGCCAACGCTGCACCCCGGGATCGGGCGACAGGCCATGTTCGCTGTACAGACAGGTTCCCGACGTCTTGAGTACCCGGTGGGCCTCGGCCAGGACCGCAGCCGGGTTCTGGACCGAGCAAAGCGTGAAGGTGCAGACGACCGTGTCGAAACTCCGAGTGTCGAACGACAGCGCCTCGGCCCGTCCCGCGACGATCTCGACCATCATGCCTGCCGGTCGAGGGGCGTCCTCGGCCAGGTACCGCAGACCTTCAGAGGGATCGACGCCCGTGACGCTCTCCACCCGGTCGGGATCGTAGAAGGCCAGGTTGAGGCCGCCGCCAATGCCGAGCTCCAGCACGCGCCCGCGCGCGCGGGGCACGATCTTCGCCCTCTGCCTGCGGATGGGCTTCGCCCCGCAGGCACAGCCGATCAGACGCGGAAGGATCTGTCGATCATAGAAACTGCTCACGCTGAACCCCCTTAAACCCCGGGGACCACTCTCCCGATGCGCGCCGGCAATCGTAATGACGAGGCACCCCTCAGGCCCTTGCGGTGACAAGCCAGGCCGAGCCGGCCATCATCACACCCTGACCGGACCTGTGCCCAGCGGTGAAAAGCGACAGCAGATCGTCCCCGGCGCGATCCTGCACGGCCCGAGGCTGGCCCTCCAGCAGGCGACCGGCCGCAAGGGATAAGAAGACGAACCTGACGGCCTCCTCCGGCGTCGCCCCGGCTCCGCCGAGGGGTTGAAGCACCGAACAGGCCACGATCTCTGTCCCGGAAAATCCGCCCTCTGCCAGGACCGCGTTCAGATAGTCGATGTCCTCGAACGCGAACGGACCGGGTGCACGCGGCACGGCGGGCGGGACATCGACATGCTTCCGAAGCACGCCCATCACCTCCATCATCCACGGATTGTCGCGCGGCGGGCCCCAGACCGCCAGATCGATGCGTGCCCCCGGCTTCAGACATCGATGCAGGTTGGCGAAGGCCGGGCCGGGCTTCTGGAAAAACATGCTCCCGAACCGCGAGAACAGACGATCAAAGGGGGTTTCAGCCTGGTAGAGCGACGCATCAGCGCATTCGAAACGGGCATTCTTCACCCCGGCAGCAATGCCGCGTTCGGTCGCCTTTGCGATCAGATCGGGCGAGATGTCGATCCCGAGCACGGCTCCCGACGAACCGACCGCCGAGGCGATAGCGAGGCTGGTCGCGCCGCCGCCGCACCCGATGTCGATAACGTGCTGGCCCGGTTGAAATCCGGCCCGTGCCAGCACGGCGTCGCCGATGGGCGCGATCATCGATTCAAAGCGATCGATGTTAGCCAGCCATTTGGCCCCCATCTCGCCGGCCCAGTCCTCCGCCCGGGGCGCTTCATGGGAATCCGGATCAGGCAACGGCATGGTGGTCCTCTCTGGCTGAAGGCCGGGAGCGGGACGCCCCGGACCTAAAATCCCCGATCAGGATCCGTGGCGGATCCCATCCGGACACACGGGTGCGGAGCCTGTCAGATGCCGGCCGACGCACCGAAGAACGCACCTGCACTCTTAAAGATCATGTAGGCGGCCACAACGAAGATCAGGACGGAAAAGACCGTGGTCAGCAAGCCGGTCGTGCCGGAGAGCTTCTTCGCGGCCAGAGCCCCACCGAAACTGCCTATCAGGCCGCCGACGATGAAGGTCGCTGCCAGAGGCCAATCGATCAGCCCGGAGAAGGCGTAGTTGAGCGCCGTGGTCAAACCGAAAGCCGTAACGGCGACCAGGGAAGACCCGATCGCGTTCAGGATCGGCATTCCCGTAGCCGCGACAAGGCCCGGGACGATCAGGAAACCGCCACCAATGCCGAAGAAGCCCGAGAAGACGCCTGTGCCCAGGCCGTAACCCAGGACCTTCGACGCATTCTCGCGAGTGCATTCGGCATCCGGATTTCCACTGTCGCTGCGCCGCCTGAGCATCAGCACGCCGACAATGACCATCACGATCGCGAAGAGAAAAAGCAGCTTCTGGCCGTCAAAGGCCTTGCCTACTGACGAGCCTGCGAAGGCCCCGGCCACGCCGGCACCGGCATACATCAGGGCGCAGCGCCATTTGACCGTGCCGTTACGGGCGTGATTCATCAGGCCAGCTGCGGCATTGGCCGCGACCGCCAGGGCGCTGGTGCCGATGGCGACATGGGGGCTGGGAACGCCGACGAGATAGACCATCAGGGGCACGGCCAGGATGGACCCGCCGCCGCCGACCAGACCGAGGGTGAAGCCGACCAGAACGCCGGAGAGACTGCCAAGAACATACTGGACGAGGGTGAGTTCAGGCATCAGTCAAATCCCGCTGACGGGGCCGGTTACCCTGGCGCGGCAGCTCATCCCGCGTCCATCTCAAGACGGGGGGCCATGCCGGACAGATCGTAGCCGGCCGCCTTGGCTATCGCCAGGATGTCCTGCGCCGGACGCTCGCCGACCGAGGCGAGGGCCCATAGCATGGTGGTCCGCGTGCCCGTCCGGCAGAAACCGAGGATCGGTCCCGGCAGGTCTGCGAGAGCGGCCCGGAACGCCGCGACATCATTCGGACCGATGGCCGGAGCCGTCACCGGGACATGGCGAAAGCCAAGGCCCAGCGCCTGCGCCTCTGCGGCCACCTCGGCGGCGCTGACCTGGCCCGGCTCCTCTACGTCCGGCCGGTTCGACAGGACGGACCGATAGCCGAGGGCGAGGGCCGCCTTCAGATCGGCGATGGCAATCTGGGGCGAGGCGCTGAGGGTGGCGTCTAGGGAACGAATATCCATGGATGTCTCGTGCAAAACGGATTGGGCAGGGGGCTAGAGGACGTTCAATGGCACCTTAAGATAGCGGACGCCGTTGCGCTTCGGGGGCGGCAGTCGGCCTCCGTTCATATTGACCTGGACCGAAGGAAGGATGAGGCGGGGCACGGGCAGGGTCGCGTCCCGCTGGGTCCGCATCGCGACAAACTCGTCTTCGCTGAGCCCGTCACGCACGTGCACATTGCCCGTCCGCTCGGCCCCGATCGTCGTCTCCCATGCAAAGCTGTCGCGGCCTGGTGCCTTGTAGTCATGACAGAGGAAGACCCGCGCCTCGTCCGGGAGGGCCGTCAGTCGATGGATCGACCGGTACAGGGTCCGCGCGTCGCCTCCGGGAAAGTCACAGCGGGCTGTTCCATAGTCCGGCATGAACAGGGTATCGCCCGGAAACACCGCATCACCGATGACATAGGCCAGGCAGGCCGGAGTATGTCCTGGAACGTGCAGCACAGAGGCCTTCAGGCCGCCGATCTCGAATCGGTCTCCGTCCTGGAACAGAAGATCGAACTGGCTCCCATCGCGCCGGAACTTCAGCCCCTCATTGAAGACCTTTCCAAAGGCGACCTGGACCCGCACGATCTCGGCCCCGATGGCAAGGCGACCCCCCAGTTTCTCCTGGAGAAAGGGAGCGGCGGACAGATGGTCGGCGTGGGCATGGGTTTCCAGCAGCCACTGGACCTCCAGACCTTCGGCCAGCACGTATTCGATGAGCCTGTCAGCCGAGCGGCTCGCGGTGCGGCCGGCGGCGAGATCGTAATCCAGGACGCTGTCGATGATGGCGCAGGCTGTGGACCCCGGGTCGCGGACGACATGGCTGGCGGTGAAGGTCTCCGGATCGAAAAAGGTCGTGACCTCGGGGCGCTGATGCGGATCAATCAGCGCTGCCGTGACGAGGTCTGTTGCCTGTTGGAGATTGTTGTCCGAGGGCGATGACATGATTTGGGCCTGTGTGAACACCGCACCAGATATATGTTTTCATACATTTCGCAACTATGTATTTAGGTCTGGCGGACAAGGGTGCATGACGATAGTCCGATCAAGACCGGAGTGATCAAGATCAATGCCTGACGCAGAACCCGTCTTCCCCGTTCGCCCCCTGCGACTCCATGACGTCGCGCCGAATTTCTCGGCCCGCACGACGATGGGCCTTCGCTCCCTGAGCGACTATCGTGGGCGCTGGCTGGTCCTCTTCTCCCATCCGGCGGACTTTACCCCGGTCTGCACCAGCGAGTTCATCGCCTTTGCGCGCATGAACGAGGCCTTCGTCGAAGCCGGGTGCGATCTCCTCGCCCTGTCGGTCGATAGCCTTTATTCCCACATCGCCTGGATCAAGGACATCAACGACCAGTTCGGGGTGGAAGTCGCATTCCCGATCCTGGAGGACCCCTCGATGGTGATCGGCCGCGCCTACGGTATGGTCGATGAGACCTCCAACGACAGCGCCACCGTTCGCGCGACCTATATCATCGATCCGGACGGGCTGATCCGCGCGATCAGCTGGTATCCCATGAATGTCGGGCGGTCGGTTGAAGAACTCCTCCGGCTGGTTTGCGCCCTGCAGACAGCCGATCGCGAAATCTGCTCGACCCCGGAGGGCTGGCGGCCCGGCGGCCCCCTCCTGGAGTCTGCCGCCGTGACGGTGGAACAGGCCATCGCCGACGGTCGGGCGAACACTGCCTGGTATTTCCGGGAGCGCCGGAAGTGACACCCGATGACCCCGCCACGATGGAGGCCCTGAAAGCCAAGGCGCCCGAAGCGGCCGAATTGCTTCGGCAGCTCGCCAACCCGAATCGCCTCCTGATCCTCTGTCACATCTCCCAGGAAGAACGGTCGGTCGGTGAACTGGAGCAGGACCTGGGCATCAAACAGCCCGGCCTCTCCCAGCAACTCGCCGAATTGCGGCAGTCGGGGTTGGTCAAGACGCGACGGGAATCCCGCTCGATCTTCTATTCGATCGCCGATGACCGGGCACAGTCCATCATGGTCATGCTTTACGAGGTTTTCTGCCGACAGGGAGAGGGGCTGAAGCCAGTCGCCGCGACGAAACACCCTTCTCCGCCGGTCCGGGGCGACAGCGCACGGTTCGCCAAGGTCATGCTCACACCGGGACGCCGGGACGCCTGACGGCCACCCCCCTCGGGACGGCGACCGTCAGGATTTCGGGCCTATTGAGCCGTAACGACGTCCGGCAGGGTTTTCCGGGAGAAATACCAGTCGGTGTAGTCATAACCCTCGGAGGCGCGCGCTTCGGCCGCTTCGGCGGTATTCGGCGGAGAAACGATGACCGGCTCACCGGGCCGCCAGTTCTCCGGCGTCGCGACACCATGGGTATCCGAGGTCTGCAGGGCCGACAGGAGCCGCACGAACTCATCGATACTGCGCCCGTTGCTCATGGGATAGTAGACCATGGCCCGCAGCTTGCCTTCCGGGTCGATCAGGAAGGTCGCCCGAACCGCCGAGGTGTCACCCGCCCCGGGATGAATCATTCCATAGGCCCTCGCGACCTCCATCTTCAGGTCTTCGATGATCGGGAACGGAATATCGACAGAGAATTTCTCCTTGATGTTCCGGATCCAGGCCAGGTGAGAAAAGATGCTGTCGATTGAGAGCCCCAGCAGCTCGCAGTTCATCGTCCGGAATGTATCGGCGTGGCGGGCAAAGCCGATGAACTCCGTCGTACAGACCGGGGTGAAGTCGGAAGGATGCGAGAACAGGATCAACCACTTGCCGCGATAGTCGGAAAGCGAGCGATCGCCGTGCGTCGTCTTGGCATGAAAGTCGGGCGCAGGCTCATTGATGCGGGGCATGTCGGCCATGGAAAGTCTCCGTGAGTGATGACCCTCTTGTAGCATATTTACATATTTACGGAAACTGTATCTATTTATTGTGGAGATAGGCTCCGCCTATGACCCTGGAGGTCGGCGCGGGCGGCAGCGGCCCGCAACCGCAACGCTCAGGACTGCGCCGGCAGCGTGCCAAGCAACCGTTCGGTTGTCCGCTGCATATCGTCGAGAGCCTCACAGACATCGGCCGCAATTCGATAGTGCACCACCTGGGCGACCTTTCTGGTCAGAACCAGACGACCGGCTCGCAGGCGGGCGAGATGCTGGGACGTAGGGGACTGTGCGAGCCCGACCCTGAGGGCCACCTCACCCGCCGGGCATTCGCCGTCCCGGAGCTCATGAAGGATCGCCAGACGGATGGGACTGGCCAGCAGACGATGCAACGCAGCTTCCCGAACAGGATCGGAGCTGTGGCGGCTGTCCTTCACGTTGCTTTCGGACCAACAGCCGGCCGCTCACCCCTCAGGACCACATAGATCGCCGGAATAACCAGCACGGTCAGAATGGTCGAGGATGCCAGGCCGAACAGGAGGGAGATGGCCAGCCCCTGGAAGATGGGGTCCGTCAGGATGACGGCGGCCCCGATCATGGCGGCCAGGGCCGTCAACAGGATCGGCTTGAACCGGATCGCTCCGGCCTCCAGCAACACCTCGCGCAAGGGGCGTCCATCTCCGGAACTGTGGCGGATGAAGTCCACCAGAAGGATCGAATTGCGCACAATGATCCCGGCCAGAGCGATGAAGCCAATCATTGACGTCGCCGTGAACGGCGCCCCGAACAGGATATGCCCGATGACGATGCCAACCAGGGTCAGCGGGATCGGCGTCAGGATCACGAGGGGCAGGCGGAAACTCTTGAACTGGGCGACGACCAGGACATAGATCCCGAGAATGGCGACCCCGAAGGCAGCGCCCATGTCGCGGAAGGTCACCCAGGTGATTTCCCACTCACCGTCCCAGAGAATGGACGGTCGGCTTTCGTCTTCCGGCTGACCGTTCAGGCGCACCTCGGGTGCGGGTTGTCCGCCCCAGTCCGCATCCCTGATCCGCCGGTTGACCTCCAGCACCCCGTAGATCGGTGCCTCGTACTGGCCGGCGAGTTCGGCCAGGACCATGTCGATGTCACGTCCGTCACGGCGATAGATGTGGGTTGAGCCGGACTCGGGATAAGCTGTCACGAGTTCACCCAGTGAGACCAGTCGTCCGCCACCGGCCGAGGCAGCGACCGGCGTCGAGGCCAGGACCTCACTCCAGGTCCGCGCCGACTGCGGCAATTGAACCGATATGGCGAGAGGGTCGCGCCCGTCCCCCCGGTGCGAATAGCCGACGACCTGCGTGCCCATCACGGCAGCGATCGACTCGAACACGTCACGCTCGGACACCCCGAACCGCTCGATCTGGGCCCGATCCGGGACAAGGCGAAGGCGCGGACGCGCCACGCCGTAGCTGTCGTCCACATCAACGATGTAGGGGACCTGGCGAAAGATCGACTTCAGCTTCTCTGCCGTCGCGCGGCGGCTTGCGGCATCAGGGCCATAGACCTCGGCGAGCAGGGTCGCGAGAACAGGCGGGCCGGGAGGAGCCTCCACCACTTTCAGAACTGTTCCCGTGGGCAGATTGAGCCGGGCCAGACGTTGGCGCAGGTCGAGAGCGACCGCATGGCTGGCCCGCTTGCGTTCTTTCTTGGGTGCAAGGGTGATGGACAGATCGCCCTGCTCCGGCAGGCTGCGTTGATAGTAGTGACGCACCAGACCGTTGAAGTTGAAGGGGGATGCGGTGCCTGCGAAGGCGTCCACCGCCTCGACCTCGGGCAGCGTCCCGGCGATGGCGGCGGCGTCCGCAAGCACGCGGGCAGTCGCCTCCAGAGACGCCCCTTCGGGCAGGTCAGCCACGACCATCAGTTCCGACTTGTTGTCGAACGGCAGCAATTTCACCGTGACCGTCTTGGTCGCGAACATGGCCATCGACAGCAGGGTGGCGATCCCCACTGCGATCAGGAAAATCCAGGCAGATCGGCGCGATGCAATGACCCGTCCGGCAACCTGACGGTAGACCCGGCCGAGACGGCCCTCTCCATGGGCCGCGGCAGCCTTGTCGCCGGCGAGCGATTTGCGGGCGAAGCGAACCATCAGCCAGGGCGCAATCACCATCGCCACGAAGAAGCTGAAAATCATCGCGGCCGAGGCGTTGATGGGGATCGGTGCCATATAGGGGCCCATCAGGCCCGACACGAACAACATGGGCAACAGGGCTGCCACAACGGTCAGGGTCGCCACCACGGTGGGATTTCCGACCTCCGCAACGGCCTCGATCGCGGCCTGAACACGGGACCGGTCATCCGCCATGGCCCAGTGCCGGGCGATGTTTTCGATCACCACGATGGCGTCATCGACCAGGATGCCGATCGAGAAGATCAGGGCAAAAAGGCTGACCCGATTTATGGTGTAGCCCATCAGATTGGAGGCAAAGAGGGTGAGCAGGATGGTGGTCGGAATCACCACAGCGGTCACGGCGGCCTCACGCCAGCCGATTGCGAAGCCGATCAGAACCACGATCGAGACGGTCGCCAATGCCAGGTGGAACAGCAGTTCGTTGGCCTTCTCATTGGCCGACTCGCCATAGTCGCGGGTCACCGCGACATGGAGCCCCGGCGGAATGAGCGTGCCCTCAAGGGCTTCCACGCGATGCAGCACAGCCTCGGCGACAACGACGGCGTTGGCACCCTCACGCTTTGCGACCGCCAGGGTCACGGCGGGCGTGGTGAACCACTGCCATTCGGCGTTCCGGGTGGTCCGGCTGACACGGGACTGGGTTTCTGCCGGACCGCGCGAAATGGTGGCCACGTCACGAACCGCGACGGCCTCGCCGCTGGCCGAAGGCACGGTCAGGAGACCGATGTCGGTTATACTGGTCTGGGTCTGGCCGGCGACTACCGACAGGACGGTTCCGCCGTCCCGGACGCCCCCGCCGGGAAAGGCGCGATTGGCCTGGCGCAATGTGTCCATCAGCGCCCCAAGTGTGACACCCTTCAGCGCCAGACGCGCCGGGTCGGGAGACACGGTGATCTGCTCCGGTTGCCCGCCCACCACGAACGTCTGGCCGACATCCTGAACCTTGGTGACTTCGGTCTGGAGTTGATCCGCGATCAAACGGAGCGTCGCCCCGTCCCAGCGGCTCGCCTCGCCCGGATCGGGTGAGAGGGTGAGGGTCAGCATGGGCACATCATTGATGCCTTTCACCTGCACGAGGGGCGGCGGAATCCCGGCGGGGATCCGGTCCATATTGGCGTTGATGCGCTCGCTCACCCGCACCACGGCATTGTCGGGATGCGTCCCAACCTTGAACCGGACCACGACCATGACCTGGTCGTCGTCGGCAAAGGTGTAGACATGCTCGACGTCCGGAATGGACTTGACGATAGCCTCGAGCGGCTTGCCGACCAGTTCCACGGCATCTGTCGCCGACAGGCCCGGAGCGGCCGCGACAATATCGATCATCGGGACGCTGATCTGGGGCTCTTCCTCCCGCGGGATGCTCATCACCGCCAGTAGGCCTACAGCAAGGGCCGCGAGCAGGATCAAGGGCGTCAGCGGAGAGCGAATGAATGCTGCTGTCAGCCGTCCGGAAAGGCCAAGGTTCATCGGGCGGCTCCGGACCGGCCTGCGGTCGGCGGCACGATCCGATCCCCGGCGACGAGTCCGCTGAGGATTTCCCGATCATTCGCAGAGACGGCGGGACCCGCCTGGACCGGTGTGTCAGAGACCGTCGAACCGCGGACAAGCCGCACATAGTCGACGCCAAAGCGCGTAGTAATGAAGGTGCTGGGAATGACGATCGCCGACCGCTCGCCGACCGGCAGGCGCACGCTGATCCGTCGCCCGACCAGGGATGTCGCCAGTCCGGTCCCGTCAATGTCGGCAATGACCTGGCCAGCCTCGACAGCCGGATAGACCTGGACGATGGCCGCTGCCACCGGCGCTCCGCCTGGACCATCGGGCATGAATTCGACCGTCTGTCCGACCGCGAGGGCCCCCGCCTGGCCTTCCGGCAGCTGAACCCGGACAACGACCGGACCCGAAGTGATGGTAGCGATCGACTGCCCTGGCATCACGACCGAACCTAGAGGCACCTCGGCCTTGAGGACGCGGCCGGACGCCGGGGCCAGAATAGAACCTTGCGCACCCTGTTCCGCGCTGGCCGACCTCTGCGCGCGAGCGGCATCGAGATTGCCGTTCGCCGCTCGCGCCGCTGCCCGCATCTGATCGAGACGCGCCTGCGCATAGATGCCCTTTTCGAACAGACTCTGCGTCCGCCCGAGGTCGGCGGCAGCGCGGTCGGATTCCGCCTCTGCAGCCCGAACGAGTGCGTCATAGCCTGCGGTCTGCAACGTAATGCGCTCGTCCCGGACGAAGCCGATGACCTGGCCGGCCCGGACGACATCGCCCTCGCGCACCGACATCCGGATCAGGGTACCACCGGTCCGGGTCATGGCCTCGGCTGTTTGCCGGGTCGTGATCTCACCCGCGACCGGCTTCAGATCCGTGACGGTTCTGGACTGCACGGTGAGCGCGCCCGCAGTCGATGCGGGGCGCTGCTGGTGCACCTCCGACGGGGCCGGCCCGCAAGCCGAGAGAACGGCGGCGGAGCCGATGAGGGCGGCCAGAGCGACCGCCGTCCGCGCGCCCGGTGCAAACAGAGACTTCATGGTCATCGCTTTCCAGCCGAGGTGCCGCGGACCGTCTCGAATCCGGCCGCCTTCCAGGCCATGAGACCGCCCCCCAGATTGCCACTCACAGGGACTCCGGCTGCCCGACAGGCCTTCAACGCCTTCATGGAGCGCATGCCCGACTGACACTGAACGACAACTTTTGAACCTTCGACAGCCCTGGCCAGTTCCCTCGGATCCAGCCGTGACAAGGGCATGTTGATCGACCCGTCGATCCGCTCGCTGTTGAACTCGGCGGCCTCACGAACATCGACAAGCACCACCGAACCATCTGCGAGTCCGGTCCGCACCACTTCTGCGGTCCGATTTTCCGCATTTCCGAACAGATTGAACATGTTGTCCGCCCCAAGGCTGCGCTCGACGAGGGATGTCGAGGGATTATTAGTTTCGTATTTGCGTATATTATATTTTTATCGTAAGGGTCAAGCCGTCCTATCAGAAGCAGGTCGCCCGGGAGGGCTCGGGCCAGGGAGGAAAGCGCCATGAATTCAGCCACGGACAAGCCTCACATCGTGATCCTCGGCGCGGGCCTGGGCGGGACGATTGCTGCCTTTGAAATCCGGGAAGCCGTTGGCGACCGGGCCGAGATCACGGTCGTCAACAAGGGCACGACATTCCACTTCGTGCCCTCCAATCCCTGGGTCGCCGTGCGGTGGCGTGACCGCGAGGCGATCGAAGTCCAGCTCGAACCTGTCTTCGCCAAACATCACATCCGGCTGATCTCCGAGGGGTGCGCCCGCGTGCGCCCGACCGAGAACCAGATCGACCTGACGGGCGGTGACGTGCTGGCCTATGACTACCTCGTCATCGCCACCGGCCCTGATCTCGCCTTCGACGAGATCGAGGGTCTGGGGCCACACGGCGGCTTCACCCAATCGGTCTGCCATGTGGATCACGCCGAAGCGGCGGCCAACGCCTTCGACGCCCTGGCCGCCAATCCCGGCCCGGTGATCGTCGGTGCCGTCCAGGGTGCCTCCTGCTTTGGCCCCGCCTACGAATTCGCCCTGATCCTCGATACCGAGCTCCGACGCCGCAAGGTGCGCGACAGGGTCCCGATGACCTTCGTCACCTCCGAGCCCTATGTCGGCCACCTCGGCCTGGACGGGGTCGGCGACACCAAAGGCCTGCTCGAAAGCGAAATGCGCCAGCGCCACATCAAATGGATCACCAACGCCAGGGTGGCGAAGGTCGAGGCCGGCACCATGCACGTCGAGGAAGTCGCCATGGGCGGTGCTGTCGTGGCCAGCCACGCCCTCCCCTTCACCTATTCCATGATGCTGCCGGCGTTCCGGGGCATTGACGCGGTTCGCGGGGTCGAGGGTCTGGTCAATCCGCGCGGCTTCATCCTGGCCGACAAACACCAGCGCAATCCCAATTTCCCGAACGTCTATTCGCTCGGGGTCTGCGTCGCCATTCCGCCGATCGCGGCGACCCCCGTCCCGGTGGGCGTGCCCAAGACCGGCTTCATGATCGAAAGCATGGTCACGGCCATCGCCCAGAACCTGAAACAGGAACTGGCGGGCCAGGACCCGACGAATGAGGCGACCTGGAATGCGATCTGCCTGGCCGACTTCGGCGATGGCGGCGTGGCCTTTTTCGCCTCACCGCAGATCCCGCCCCGGAACATCAACTGGGCCGCCAGCGGCAAATGGGTGCATCTGGCCAAGGTCGGCTTCGAAAAATACTTCATCAGCAAGATCAAGCGCGGCGAGAGCGTCCCCTTCTATGAACGCATGGCCCTCGACCTGATCGGTGCCCACAAACTCAAATCCCCCTCCAAGAACCCCTGAACGAGGTCATCCCATGAATATCGACCGCGCCGTGTTCGCCTTCGCCGGTATCGTCGTCCTTGCCGGGATCGCTCTCAGCCTGACCGTCCACCCTTGGTGGCTGGCGCTGACCGGTTTCGCAGGAGCCAATTTGATCCAGGCGGCCTTCACCGGCTTCTGTCCGGCGGCGCTATTGTTCAAGCGCATGGGGCTCAAGGCGGGGTCCGCGTTTCGGTGACGATTCAAGAGGCCACAGCTGATTGAAACAATCCGATCACGGGAACACACCATGAAAACCAACTTCAGAACCATCCTCCTTGTCAGCCTCAACCTCACCCTGCTGGGATCGGAACACGCCATGGCACAGACCATCACGGACGATGCGCATCGGGCGCTTGTTTCGGCGCTTGAAGACGAACGACACGCGGAAGCAGTCTATGGAGCCGTGATTGCCCGCTTTGGTGACGTACGCCCCTTCTCGAACATCATCGAAGCCGAGCGGCGGCATCAAGACCAGCTCGTCGCACTTTTTCATGCTTACAGCCTCCCGGTCCCCATAAACGGATATCAATCGGGTGCCATTCCCAGTCCGATCGCACCTTCGACATTGAACGCAGCATGCGAAATGGCCGTGGACGACGAGATCGCCAATCGCGATCTCTATGATCGAACGCTTCTGCCGGCGGTTATTTCTTATCCTGACATCACGGCTGTCATGACGCGCTTGCGTAATGCCTCGGAGCAGAAGCATTTACCGGCCTTCAGACGTTGCGGCGGTCGCCGATAGTGGAGGAATTCCGCCAGACAATTTGGTTCAGACAGAGAGGTCTTGAAGGATGACTATGGAACTCGACGCACTGCTGCTGTCACGCCTGCAGTTCGCCTTCACCATCGCCTTCCACATCCTGTTTCCTGCCTTCACCATCGGGCTGGCGGCCTTCCTGGCCGTGCTCGAGGGCCTGTGGCTCTGGACCAAGCGGGACGCCTTCAAGGTCCTGTACCTGTTCTGGGTCAAGATTTTTGCGCTCAGCTTCGGCATGGGCGTCGTCTCGGGTGTGGTGCTCAGCTACCAGTTCGGCACCAACTGGTCGGAGTTCATCCGCCTGACCGGCGGGGTGATCGGACCCCTGCTCGCCTATGAGGTCCTGACGGCCTTCTTCCTGGAGGCCTCCTTCCTCGGCGTCATGCTTTTCGGATGGAAGAAGGTCGGTCCGAAGCTGCACTTCCTCGCCACGGTCCTGGTCGCCGTGGGCACCACCATTTCCGCCTTCTGGATTCTGTCGGCCAACAGCTGGATGCAGACGCCGCAAGGGTTCGAGACCCTGGCCGACGGCACGCTTCGCGCCACGGACTTCATGGCCGTCATCTTCAACCCGAGCCTGCCCACCCGACTGGCCCACATGCTGCTGGCGGCCTTCCTGACAACCGGCCTGGTGGTCGGCGCGGTCTCTGCCTTCCATGTGCTGAAGGACCGGGCAAAGGGCGTCGCCGCGGGCTGGACCGAGAGCCGCATCGCGCTCGTCATGGCGGTCGGGCTGGTCGCGGTCCTCGCCCCCCTGCAACTGGTTGCCGGCCACCTGTCCGGAGAGGTGACCCACAAATACCAGCCGGCCAAGACGGCCGCGATCGAAGGCTACTGGGAAACCCGCGCCGATCAGCCGCTGCATCTGTTCGGCATCCCTGACCGGGACGCGCAGAAGAACCATTTCGAGATCTCGATCCCGGGCCTGGGCAACGCGGTCCAGAACCTGCCACGAGATCAGGTCATTCAGGGTCTGGACGCCTGGCCGCGCGAGGACCAGCCGCCGCCCTTCATTCCCTTCTTCGGTTTCCGCATCATGGTGGGTCTCGGCCTGCTGATGATCGCACTCGGCACGGCAGGTGCTTTCCTGATCTGGCGTCGCAAACTGTTCGAGACGCCCTGGTTCCTGCGCTTCTGCGTGGTCATGGGACCGTCGGGCTTCATCGCCGTGCTCGCCGGCTGGATGGTGACCGAGGTCGGTCGCCAGCCGTGGGTGGTGCAGGGGGTGCTGAAGACCCGCGATGCTGTTTCGCCTGTCACCACCGGCGAGGTCGCGACCAGCCTGATCGCCTATATTCTGGTCTACTCGGTCGTGTTCACGGCCGGTGCACTCTTTATCCTGCGGCTGATGGCCGAAGGTCCGGTCGCAGCCCTGGCCGAACACGCACCGCGCGGAGATCGGGCGCCGGGTTCGCCGCTAGCCAAGGCCCCTGAAGATACCACGCAGGGAGACGCCTGATGCTGGACCTTTCGCTGATCTGGGCCGGACTGATCGCCACGGCGGTCCTGCTCTATGTCACCCTCGACGGCTTCGACCTCGGCATCGGCATCCTGTTCCCCTTCGCCCGATCGAAGGAAGACCGGGACGTGATGATGAACACCGTCGCCCCCGTCTGGGATGGCAACGAGACCTGGCTGGTGCTGGGCGGCGGCGGCCTTCTGGCGGCGTTCCCGCTGGCCTATTCGGTGCTGATGCCGGCCTTCTACCTGCCGGTTCTGTTGATGCTGGCCGGGCTGATCCTGCGCGGTGTGGCGTTCGAGTTCCGCTTCCGCGCCCGCAACCGGGGCCGCAAATTCTGGACCCAGATGTTCGCCGGCGGCTCGATCCTGACGGCGGTGGCCCAGGGGCTGATCCTGGGCGGCTTCATCCAGGGGGTGACGGTCGAGAACGACCGCTTCGCCGGCGGGCCGTTCGACTGGTTCACGCCCTACACCCTGCTGGTCTCGGCGGGGATTGTCGCGGGCTACGCCTTGCTGGGCGGGACCTGGCTGATGATGAAGACGAAGGACAACCTGCACGGCGACGCCCGTCGCTGGAGCCTGGTCTCGGCGACCGCGGTGGCCTTCCTGCTGGGGGCGGTCAGCGTCGCCACCCTGCTGGTGCACCATCGCATCGGGATGCGCTGGGGAATCGACACGGCCGAGATGCAGATCGCCTGGGACATGCTGCTGCCGCGTCTGGCCATTCCGGCGCTGGGTCTGGCGGGGCTCGCAGCGATCTTCGTCATGGCGCGCAAGGGCTCGCACCTGTGGCCGTTCATCGGCGCACTGGTGGTGTTCCTGTCCGGCTATATCGGCCTGGCCGTCAGCTTCATGCCCTATGTCGTGCCCTATGCGCTCGACTTCCGTCAGGCGGCGGCGCCGGATAATGCGCTTGGCCTGATGCTGGTGGGCACAGTGCTGATCCTGCCGGCCATCCTCGGCTACACAGCCTGGGTCTACTGGGTATTTCGCGGCAAGGTCGATACGGAGTCCGGCTATCATCATTGAGCCCGTTCCTCCCCCAGAGTCCGATGAACCGGTCGGCCCTCTCTGGAAGCGGCTGGCCTGGTTCGCCGGGCTGGCCTTGGCCGCCTCGACCGTGACCGCGGTGGTTGCCTATGTCCTCAGGGCCTTGCCGTTCGCGGGTTGAGACAATTTGGATGGCGGCGCCGGCGCGCTCCTTCCCGGATCGGAAGACGGGACCCCCCGGTTGATCGTTCCCGCAAAGCTGACGCGGTCGACGACGGTGACAGAGTTGCTGCCGGTCCGGCGAGGCTCCTGCAGCCGGTCTGCAGGTATGGCGAAGGTCGCAAATTCCGATTTTCCCACGTTAAAGCGCGTAACTTAGGAAACATGTTTGCCGACCCGTTTGGCCAGACTGGGTAGGGGCTGGGTGGGGGTGAAAGCTCCCCTACTGATTTGGCCCAGAGCGCTGATTTATAAGGCCCTTTACCCGCCCCTTCCCTGGCCTTCGTAATGCGGGGGTCAGGTGTTCGAGTCACCTAAGCGGCACCACCACTGTACCCATCCGGTGAAGACCGCGACCGCGTGGCGGTTGGATCGTAATCATCCGGTGAGTACCGCGACGACCCGGAGGCCCAGCGGCTAGTTGGGTTGTAGGGTAATCATCCGGTGAGTACCGCGACGACCCGGAGGCCCAGCGGCTAGTTGGGTTGTAGGATGCCGTCGGTCACGATCAGCTTCAGGGCTTGGGCGAGGGTTTTTCCGCGGTACAGGCAGAACCATGCCGCTGTATGTCGATGCCATTGGATATTGAAGCGGTCCGGGGCGATCCAGTCCAGGCGGACGAACGGCGCGTCGAACTCTTCGCCACGGTTGTCTGCAAAGCCTGAGCGGTAGCGCTGGACGAACCGATAGCGGGCCCCGTGCCATTTGCCCTGGATGTCGACCGGATAGTTGA
>JBBQTX010000009.1:0-17663 GCA_038234475.1 Caulobacterales bacterium
TGGTCTTCGGACGCGTCATCGCCGCGTCCGTCACCGGGATCGAGGTCCAGCGCCCGAAGCACGTCCTTCAGCCGATCCGCGAACGCGATCTGGTCGCCCGCGACCTCGGCCAAGGCGTTGAGCTTGGCCCCTGCCTTGTCCTCCAGCACGGTGCGAACCAGATCCAGCAGCGCCCCGGCGCCGTCGGGGGCGCGCTGGCCGGTCAGCCGCTCGCGAACCAGCAGGGCTACCGCCTCGGCCAACGGCACCCGCTCGGGCTCGGTGACCCGGAGCGCGCCCATCTTTTCCAGACGGGTCAACAGGGCCGCGTTCATATTGGCGCGGACCCCGGCCAGGGACTGCGAGCCCACGGCCTCGACCCGGGCCTGTTCGACGGCCTCGAACACCTCGGCGGCGCGGGTGTCGGCGGGGCGCAGCCGGGCGTGCAGGCCCTCGTCATGATTGGCCAGCCGCAGCGCCAGCCGGTCGGCCTGTCCACGCAGGGTGGCGCTCTCGGGCGCGCCCGGATCGCGCGGCGGATGCGGCAGGGTCAGGACGCCGTTCAGCAGGCGCGGCCCGTCCGAGGCAAACACGACCTCGAGCTCCGACTGCTCGGCCAGCGCCCGCGCCGCATGGGCGAGCGCGCGCTTGAAGATGTCTGCGGGGGTCTCGGCGGCGGCCATGGGGCTTCGATATCCCTTCTCCTCTTTCGGGAGAAGGGACAGCGACCTCAAGCCGCGCTCGCCGCCTCGTCCGAGGCCCGCTGTTTCGCCTGGTGCGCGCGCATGCCGGCGGCGATCAGTTCGGCGGCCTCGCCGGCGTCGCCCCAGCCCTTGACGGTAACCGACTTGTTCTTCTCCAGGTCCTTGTAGCGGGTGAAGAAATGCTCGATCTGCTCGACCATGATGGTCGGCAGCTGCCGGTAACTGGCGATGTCGGTGTAATAGGGGTTCAGCTTGTCGACTGGCACGGCGAGGATCTTCTCGTCGCCACCGGCCTCGTCTTCCATCTTCAGCACGCCGATCGGGCGCGAGCGGATGATACAGCCCGGCACCACCGGCGTCGGGTTCAGAACGATCACATCGCAGGGGTCGCCGTCGTCCGACAGGGTATGCGGGATGAAGCCGTAATTACCCGGATAATACATGGCGGTGTGCAGGAAACGGTCGACGAACAGGGCGCCGGACGCCTTGTCCATCTCGTATTTCACCGGCAATCCGCCCTGCGGAATCTCGATGATGACATTGATGTCCCAGGGCGGGTTCGGGCCAACGGGGATGGCGTCGATATTCATGGCGCGCTCGATTATGGTGCAGTGCGATACGAAGTGGCGGGCGTGATAGGCGCGCACGGTGCCCGAAGCAAGGCGACCATGAGTGAAGAGTGCTAGTGAGCAAGGGTGAGCCAGGAGAACCTCGGACTCTTACCAGATATTGCTCACCCCTAGCTCACTAGCACCCTTCACCCTTTCCACCGCCGGAGGAAACGATGACCCTGTTCGACTGGCTGGCCTTGGGCCTCTTCACCGTCTGCTGGCTCGGCTACGGCCCGATGCTGGGCCTGCTGGCAAGGAAAAGCGGCACGATCAACGATGATATGGGGGTCATCCGCCGCGTCTGGATGACGGCCATGACCCACCGCGAGACCCGCCTCGTCGATAGCAATCTCATGGGCCACACGATCAACTCCGGCGGCTTTTTTGCCTCGACCAACCTGCTGCTGATCGCCGCCGTGGCCAGTGTGCTGTTCGGCGGCGAGGCGGCGTTGGCTGGGTTCGCCACCGTCGGGGCCGAGGCCGTGCCGATGAAGCTGATGGTCGCCAAACTGGCGCTGGTGCTGGTCTGTCTGGCGCGCGGCCTGCTGGATTTCATCTGGTCGATCCGCCAGTTGAACTATGCCCTGGCGCTGATCGGAGCCGCGCCGGAAGTCCATTCGGAAGCCGATCGAACCGCCTTGGGCGCGGCGGCCACCGATCTGCTCAACCCGGCGCTGAGCGCCTTCAGCCAAGGCGTGCGCGGCTATTATTTCGCCCTTGCGGCGGCGGCCTGGTTGTTCGGCCCGCTGTGGCTGGCGCTCGGCGTCGCCGCGGCCTTCTGCCTGATGGTCTGGCGTCAGGCCGGGTCGCCGGCGGCGCGGGCCATCCGCAGCGCGCGACGGCTGCTGGAAGAGTGAAGGTCTGCAAGCGGTTACAGTGCGTGAACGCAGTTGCGAGATGAGGGCTTGACGTATTGTGCGCTGCAACTTAGCTTCGTTTCTGACGTCCCCGGACGTCGTGCCCTTCCTGGGCGTTTCCTCCCTATAGACTTTATGCCGCGCCCTCGGGCGCGGCTTTTTTCTGGGCCTCAGCCCGGGTCGGCCAACAGGTCGGCGAGGACCCTGGCGACGCCCTTTTCGGCCCTCGACCAGCCCGGACCGGGCACGCGTCCGGCCTCGTCGAAATAGAGCGCCCGGTTCAGCTCGATCTGGATCGCCTGAAAGCCCTCGGCCGGTCGACCCCAGACCTGGGTCGACCACCCGCCCGCATAGGGCTGGTTCAGCGCCACCCGCCATCCCAGCGCCTCGAACAATCGCCGTAACCGCCGGGTCAGCGCCGCCGCACAAGACGCGCCATGCCGGTCGCCGAGCACCACATCGGGCCCGCGCGCGCCGCCAATCCCTTCCGTCGCCCGCGCCGGCATCGAATGCCAGTCGATCAGCACCGCCTCGCCATGCCGCGCCCGCGCGGCCTGCATCCGCTCCGCCAGCGCCGCGTGATAGGGGGCGTGAACGCAGGCGATCCGGGCTTCGGCCTCGGCGAGAGTCAGCCGCCGCGCGTACAGTGGCCGACCATCGCCGCTGAGCCGGGGAATGACGCCGAAGCCCGCCGCCGTCCGCGCCGAGACCTCCGTGCCCGCGATACCGTCCACAAGGGCGGGGTCCAGCTCGGCGGGGTCGCGGTTCAGATCGACATAGGCCCGCCCCAGCCGACCCAGCATCAGAACCGCCCCGTGGGCGGGGCCGGAGGCGATCAGCCGGTCGACCAGGGCGTCCTCGGCGCTGGTCAGACTGGACCACGGCAGGGCGGGATCGGCCCTCATGTCGGCCGGATACAGCGCACCGGAATGGGGCGAGGCGAAAACGAACCGTCCGGACCGGACGGGCTCCACCACAGTGAAGGGGGCCGCAACCTGTTCCCCGCCCGCCGATCCGCGCCCCGTGCCCATGGTCGCAGCCATAGACTGTTTCGCGCGGGCTTCCACAGAGGCCTCCACAGGGCCGGGGTCTCGCAGCCCGCTGATTTTCATGGCGGGTTTACCAGTCGCGGCGTAGCGTCGCCGGAAATCGACGGGGCGGAACTCGAGACATGGCGCGTATTCTTCTGGCCGAGGACGACCATTCCCTGCGCGGCTTCCTGACGCGGGCGCTGGAACGGGCCGGCCATTCGGTGGTGGATTGCGAGAACGGCGACGACGCCATCGATGCCCTCGACCAGGGCCCGTGGGACCTGCTGCTGACCGACATCGTCATGCCCGGCGCCGACGGCATCGAGGTCGCCCGCGTCGCCGCCGCCCGCCAGCCCGGCATCCGCATCATGTTCATCACCGGCTTCGCCGCCGTGGCCCTCAGCGCCGCCGCCGCCAGCCCCCAGGCCAAGGTCCTGTCCAAGCCGGTCCATCTGCGCGACCTCGTCGGCGAAGTCGAAAGAATGGTCGCGGCTTGACGCAGAGGCGCTAACGTTCCCGACGCGGTCGCGCGCTGCTTGAGCGCGGGCGGGTATTCGACACAGACCTGCCCCGGTTTCGCCCTTGCGGTCGGCGGGCCGTAAGGGTTATAGACCGCTCCTTCCCGTTCCGGACCCGTCCGGAACCGTATTGGCGGATGCGTAGCTCAGCGGGAGAGCACCTCGTTGACATCGAGGGGGTCACAGGTTCAATCCCTGTCGCGTCCACCATTCCTTTTCAAAACAATGACTTGCAGGGAAAACGCGGAAAACGAGCGTTTTCGCGGGTGGTGGCGTGAAACGATTCGGGCCGTAACGGCTTGTCACCCCATGCCCCTCGATCTCGATACCCTTCTCGAAGGTTCTCCGGCTTACGGCGTCATGGACGCTAGGGACGGGGTGGTCCTGTTCCGACGATCCGGACATGAGGTGGCGTTCGACGCCTTGGCCGCCGAAGTGCTGGACGCCTCGGGCCTCGGGTTCGAAGCCATCCGGCTGAACGACGACGCCGAGCGCTGCGACCGGCTGTTTCTCGCGCCTTTGCGGGAACAGGGCTCGTTCAACCCGCGCTAGCCGGGCGCGGTCGGCAGGTCCGGCAGGCCGTCGCTCCGCTGCGGACGCGTTGACATCGGCACGACCACGGGTTCAACCGCTGGCCATGACCCGCCTGCCCAAGCTCCGACGCCTGCTCGACCTTCCCGGCGTCGCCGATCTGGAACTGAAGGCGCTGATGAAGCCGCGCCACGCTGACCCGGACGCCCGCGCGGAGTTTCCCGCGATCGATGAGACGGCCCGGAGCGCCTTCGGCTTGACTGTCGAGGCTGCGGAAGCTTTCAGTCTTCCTGCCGACTGGGACGGGATCGAGCGGCTGGAGGGTTTCGACCTGACCGACGCCTTTGCCGCCGATGGCTGGGATGTCACCGACGACCGCCGCAAGCCCCTGCGGATTCTGCCCCATTTCGCTCTGCCGCTGGCGCTGGCCATGCGCGGCCTTGCCGGCGAACTGCCCTTCCAGCCCGAGGACACCACACCCGAGCCGTGGGGCGCCGGCCTGGCCGCCGACGCCAAACGCTTCCGGAAACGGTAGCGGCCGGACTCACGGCCGCTCATCCCCGCGAAAGCTCCGACCGATTCTGACGCAGGCGCGTGCCAGTCTGGGCGGGTCGGCCAAGTCGCGCGGCCCGCACGACCCGGACGACCCGCACGGTGTTTTTGCGGTGGGATGTGTCGGCCTGCTCACTGGACCCGGGTCGCCCGTGCGGGCAAGGGAGACGCATGACCTTCCCGACACCCTCCCCCGCCGACTGGCGCGTGCTGGCCGAAAAGGCGCTGAAGGACCGGCCGCTGGAAAGCCTGGTGCATCTGGATGCCGATGGTCTGGCGGTGCGGCCGCTTTACGCCGCGGCGACGGGCGGGGCCGCGATTTCGGCACCCCGGCCCTCGGACGCCGACGGCCGGGCATGGGACGTGCGCACCCTCATCGAGGGCGACGACGCGGGCGAGGTCAACGCGGCTGCCTTGGCCGATCTGGAAGGCGGCGCGGCGTCGATCCTGTTGAAGGGCACAGTGCTGGCCGATTCCGAACCCCTGTCGCGGGCGCTGGAAGGCGTCGCGCTGGAACTGGCGGCGGTCGGACTGGACGCAGGACTGGACGGGCCGGAGGCGGCCAATGCGCTGGCGGTCGCGGCCAAGGGTTCGCCCCGGGCGAAGCTGATGTTTCACATGGACCCAGTCTCGGCCTTCGCGGAGACGGGCGTCGCACCGCGTACGATCGACGAGCATCTGATGCTGGCGGCCAATACGGCGGCGCGCCACGCGGGGGCCTATCCCGAAGCCTACTTCTTCCTCGCCGGCGGCCGGGTCGTGCATGAGGCCGGCGGGTCCATCGGGCAGGAACTGGGGTTCGCGGCGGCCAATGCGGTGGCGCTGGTCCGGGCCGCCGCCGCCGCCGGAATGACGACCGAACAGGCGCTGAAAGGCACCGTGCTGGGCGTCTCGGTCGACCAGGAGTATTTCGACAGTCTGGCCAAGGTCCGCGCCCTGCGCCTGATCTGGCGCTCGATCAGCAGGGCCTTCGGGGTCGAGACCCCGGCGGTCATCGAGGCGCGGTCCTCGCGCCGCATGCTGTCGGCGCGCGATCCCTGGCCCAATCTGCTGCGGCTGACGGCGGCGGGCTTCGCCGGCGCGGTCGGCGGGGCCGACGCCGTGGTTCTGGACGGCCTGTCGCGCGCCAACGGCCGCTCCGACGCCTTCGCCCGGCGGCAGGCGCGGAACACGCAGGCCGTCCTGATGGAGGAGGCCCATCTGGGCCGGGTCGACGATCCGGCCGCGGGGTCCTGGTTCCTCGACGCCCGCACCCGCGACCTGGCCGAGGCGGGCTGGGCCGAGTTCCAGTGCATCGAAGCAGAGGGCGGGCTGATCGCCTCGCTCAGGACCGGCAGCGTCCCGGCCCGGCTGGCCTCGGCCCGCGCCGAGCGCGAAGCAAGCCTCGCCTGCGGTGAGGTGCAACTGGTCGGCGTGACGAAATTCGTCGATTCGGACCCCCGCCCTGCGCCGTTCGAGCTTGAGGCCGGCCGGGTGCATCCGGGTGGCGGCGACGCCTGCGAGCCCTTGGTCCCGGTCCGGTTCGCCGCCCCGTTCGAGACCCGGACCTGGGAGACGGGCCAATGAGCGATCCGGACTTCTCCAATGTCTCGCTCGACCTCGGCCCCACCGGCACCGGCCCGACCCGTGACGCGTGGAAAACCCCCGAGGGCCTGACCGTCGAGACCGCCTACGGCCCGGACGCCATCGAAGGCCTCGACTTCATCCACGGCCTGCCCGGCATCGCCCCCTATGTGCGCGGCCCCTATCCGACCATGTATGCGTCCAACCCCTGGACCATCCGCCAGTACGCGGGCTTTTCGACCGCCGGGGCGTCCAACGCCTTCTACCGCCGCAACCTCGCCGCCGGTCAGAAAGGGCTGTCGATCGCCTTCGATCTGGCCACCCACCGGGGCTATGACTCAGACCATCCGCGCGTGAAGGGCGACGTCGGCATGGCCGGCGTGGCCATCGACAGCATCTATGACATGCGCACCCTGTTCGATGGCATCCCGCTGGATCAGATGAGCGTCTCCATGACCATGAACGGCGCGGTCCTGCCGATCCTGGCCCTCTATGTCGTCGCCGGCGAGGAACAGGGCGTCGCCCACAAGGACCTGACCGGGACCATCCAGAACGACATCCTCAAGGAGTTCATGGTCCGCAACACCTACATCTATCCGCCCGAACCCTCGATGCGGATCGTCTCGGACATCTTCGCCTGGACCGCGGAACACACGCCGAAATTCAACTCCATCTCGATCAGCGGCTACCACATGCAGGAGGCCGGAGCCTCGGCCGATCAGGAGCTGGCCTATACCCTCGCCGACGGCGTCGAATATCTGAAGGCGGGCGTCGCGGCAGGCATGGACGTCGACCGGTTCGCGCCGCGTTTGAGCTTCTTCTGGGCCATCGGCATGAACTATTTCATGGAGGTGGCCAAGCTGCGCGCCGGCCGCCTGCTGTGGGCCGAGGCCGTGTCGAAATTCGGGGCCAAGGACCCGCGCTCCCTGTCCCTGCGCGCCCACTGCCAGACCTCGGGCTGGTCGCTTGCGGCACAGGATGTGTTCAACAACGTCCCCCGCACCATGGTCGAGGCCATGGCTGCGGCGGGCGGCGGGACCCAGAGCCTGCACACCAATGCCCTTGATGAGGCGCTGGCCCTGCCCACCGACTTCTCGGCCCGGATCGCGCGCAACACCCAGCTGCTGCTGCAGATGGAAACCGGCCTGACCCGCGTCATCGACCCGTGGGGCGGCAGCTTCTACGTCGAGCGCCTGACTCACGAACTGGCGAACAAGGCCCGCGTCCTGATGGCCGAGGTCGAGGCGCTCGGCGGCATGGCCCGGGCCATCGAGGCCGGCGTGCCCAAGATGCGCATCGAGGAGGCCTCGGCCCGCACCCAAGCCCGCATCGACACGGGCCAGCAGACGGTCGTCGGGGTGAACCGCTACCTCTCTGACACTGTCGACGACATTCCCATGCTCAAGGTCGACAACGCCGCCGTCCTGACTGCCCAGATCGAAAAACTGAAACGCCTGCGCGTCGAACGCGACGAGCCGAAGACGCAAGCCGCCCTGACCGCGCTGACCGAGGGCGCACGCGGCACGGCCAATCTGCTCGAGCTCTCGGTCCAGGCGGCGCGCGCCTATGCCACCGTCGGCGAGATTTCCGACGCCCTCGAAGCCGCCTTCGGCCGCCATGTGGCGACCGTGAAGACCGTGTCGGGCGTCTATGCGAAAGAGGCGGGCAAGGATCCGAAGATCGCCCGCGCTCGCGACATGGTCGCGGCCTTCGTCGACGACGACGGCGGCCCGCCGCGCATCCTGATCGCCAAACTGGGTCAGGACGGCCACGACCGGGGGCAGAAGGTCATTGCCACCGCCTATGGCGACCTTGGCCTCAAGGCCACCGCCGGCTCCCTGTTCCAGACGCCGGCGGAGGCCGCGCGCGACGCCGTGGCCGGCAACGTCCATGCCGTCGGTGCCTCATCGCTGGCGGCGGGCCATCTGACGCTGGTGCCCGAGCTGAAGGCCGAGCTGGAAAAACTGGGCCGGCCCGACATCATGATCGTGGTCGGCGGCGTCATCCCGCCGTCGGACGTCCAGATCCTGATCGACATGGGCGCGGCGGCTGTCTATCCGCCCGGCTCGATCATCGCCGACACCGCCATCGACCTGATCGAAAAGCTGAACCAGAGGCTGGGCTATGCGCAGAAAGGGTGACGATCAGGGCCGCTGACGGGGCGGCAGGGCGGCGACCTCTTCCGCCGTCAGCTTGCGGCTGACCCGGACGCGGCAAACCGTGTTGTCCGAGACCGAGCCCGGGACGATGACGCGGGCCCAGTCGTCGCTGCACAGCCGGGTACCGATCGAGCCGCCGATGTCCGGCACCAGGGCCAGCCGGTTGGCGAAGTCCAGATCCTGGCAGCCGCCGGCCGCGTTGAGCTCATAGACGTCGCTGCGGCCGACGCGCAGAAAGACCTGATCCGGGCGGCCCTGCCGGAAATTATTGATCTGGCTCGTGCTGAAACACTGGCGCGAGCGGGCCGGCGGATCACCGGCCGCCACGGCCCCGTCGGCCGTTGGGGCGCAGCCGCCCAGAAGGACCAGAATGCCGGCGGCGACGAAGGCGGGCGTACGCATGGGAGGACTCCTTGAGAACGGTACCGAAGCTCAACCGTCCGCCCTGGCGATCGGTTGCGCAAGCCCTCACCCGGTCACGAATCTTGACGGATCGACCCGCGCGGCCAGGGCGACCGGCAGGGGCGAAGGGGCACCGATCGCCAGCGCCGCGACATGCTCGGCCAGCAGCGGGGCGGCGCAGAAACCGCGCGATCCGAGGCCACCGAGAATGAACAGCCCCTGAGACCCGGGCACGGCTCCGGCCAGCGGCAGCCGGTCCGGCGTCGTGGCGCGGATGGCCGCCTTCGCCCTCGAAGGGCCCGCCGCAGCGACCCGGGCGGCCAGCGCCGGCAAGCGGGCGGCGAGGGTCTGCAGATTGCGCGCGCTGGCCTCGGCCGAAACCCGCGCCTCGGTCTCGCCACGCTCGTGGGTCGCGCCGAACAGCAGCCCGGACGGAGTCGGGACGGCGTAGCCTCCCCAGGCGACCGGACCGGCGTCGACGCCTTCGATCCAGTCGGCCTGCCCCCGCACGGGGGCCAGCGGCAGGTCGGGCGCGAGGGCCGCATTGCCCCAGCCGGCGGCCAGGACGACGATATCGGCCTGGACGACGATGCCACCGTCGCGATCGACCAGCCGCCAGCCGCCGTCATTGGCCTCGATCCGCGCGATGTCGGCGCTGACGCGGTCCGCGCCCGCCAGCCAGGCCTCCAGCACGGCGGCCGGCCGGACGGCGAGGGCGTCGCGGATCCAGAGGCCGCCCGCCGCGACCGGCTCGCCGAGGCAGACGGAGCAGGCCGCAGAGTCCCTAAAGGTCAGCGCCGCGTCGTCCCAGCCTTCCTGCGCGGCCAGTTTGGCGAAACGGACGGCGTCACGCGGGGCCTGTTCGAGCTGCAGCACCCCCCGGGCCAACACGGCATCGGCCACGCCCTCGTAGAGGCTTCCGGAACGCGCCAGCCCCTGCGCGTACAGGGCGGCGATGTCTCCGTCTCCGACGTCGAGCCGGGGCGTGACAAGGGCGGACGGAAAGCCCGAGGCTCCCGCCCCGGGTACGTCGGCCTCGATCAGGGTGGCGCGGATTCCCAGGGCGGCGAACGCCCGAACCAGGGCGGCTCCGGCGATCCCTGCTCCTATGACGGCGACCGTCGGCGTGGCGGGCGGCACGACGAGACCCGACCGGCGCGCCTCCAGCCGTTCGCGCTTGCGACCGTGTCCCGGGAGTTTGTCGACCGAGAAGCCGCGCGAGGCCAAGGCCCGCCGGACCGACCCCGCGACGGTGAAGGTGGCCAGCCGCGCGTCCGGCGCCGACCGGGCGGCGATCTTGTCCAGCACGGCGTCCGACCACATGGCGGGATTGGTCGCGGGCGCGAAACCGTCGAGAAACCAGGCGTCGGCCGTCCCGGTCCACTGCGACAGGGCCCAGTCGACCTCGCCGACCGCCAGATCGACCGTCGCGTTGAAGTCGGGCAGGTCGAGGCGATGAAAGCCGGGCGTTGAACCGGGCCAGACGTCCAGCAAAGCCTTCGCCGTCTCCGAGACCTCGGGCCAAGCGGTCAACGCCCGGGACGCCTCGTCGCGGGACAGCGGAAACCCCTCGACGGTGAAGATGGACAGCCGGCTCCCGGGCGAGGCCGCGCGCCGCCACAGATCCAGCAGGGCGGCGATGTTCAGCCCGGTGCCGAAGCCCAGTTCCGCGACGCAGAACCGGCGGCGTCCCCGCCACGCCTCCGGCAGGTCGCAGCCGGCGAGAAACACCGCGCGGGCCTCGGCCAGACCGTCCTCCCGGGAGAAATACACATCGTCGAACCGGCTCGAACGCGGTGCCCCGTCATCGGTCCAGATCAGGCGGGGCGAGCGGTCTTCGGCCATGTCGGACGGCCTATACCGGTGACGCCGTCGCGCAACGAAAAAGGGCCGCCCCGGAGGGTGGCCCTTTTCCTCGAGCCTGAACAATCAGTAGGCCGAATTCGCCTTTTTCTCCGTGCCGGTGTCCACGGGCGGCGAGGCGGCGGGTACCGTAGCCGGCGCAACCTCGTCGGCGGCGGCCTTGTCGGCCGCGGCCTGGGCGTCGGCGGCGGCGCTATCGATCGAGACATTCGCGGCGGCCTGGTCGGCGGCACCGGCGGCCTCGACCGCTTCGGACGAGGCTTCGGGAGCCTTGTCCTCGGACTTTTGGCAGGCGGTCAGGGCAAGCGCCGCGCTCGTGGCGACGATCACAGCAGTGATGCGCATCGGATGGCTCCTCGGGAATCATTGGACGACGGTGTCCCGGGAACTGGATACCGACCGCCGGCAAACCCTCGCAAGTTAAATAGCGCCCATGTGAGCGGCGACCCCACAACGAAAAAGGGCCGCCCCGGGGGGCGGCCCTTCCTTCAACGGACCCGAAGGCCCGTACGAAGTCAGCTCAGATTACTGAGCGGCCTTCTCTTCGGCGGCCGGGGCCATCGCGGCGTCGGCGGCAGGAGCAGCAGCGGCGTCAGCAGCCGGGGCCATCGCGGCGTCAGCAGCGGGGGCCTCGACGACAGTGGCTTCGGCGGTGGCCGGAGCTTCTTCAGCCTTGTCGGCGGCGGGGGTGCAGGCGGCCAGGGCCAGAGCGGCGACCGAAGCGGCAACCAGAGCGGTGATGCGCATGTTTGTATTCCTTCAGGAGGGTCAACGAGGTCATGAACTCCTCGCATCCCCGAGATAACGGGAACGTGAGCAGAAGCCAAGCGAAATTCTCACGCGTTCGTGAACCGTCCACTGGCGACGCCCCCCGGCGGGCCGGCCGCCCGGCGACGTTCGTGTACGGACGCGGCTTCCGGCCCTCCCGGCGGCGTGATGACGCGTGATCATCGGAGCCACGCGTGACGGAGGCACCCGTTTCCGGACGCCTCCGTCGACCGCGACCCTGTTGGGGCGACCGTGAGCTTTACTGGGCCGGGGCCATCTTGTCGGCGGCCGGCGCCATGGCGGTGTCCGGGGCCGGGGCCATGGCGCCCTCGGTGGTTTCAGCCTTGTCCTCGGCAGCGGGCGGGCAGGCGGCGACGGAGAAGGCGGCGACGCCCACGGCGACGACGAGCAGTTTGCGGATCGTGGAATTACCCGTGGTGAAGTCGACCGGATGACCGGGTTCCGGGGCGACATTCCCCCGGCAGTCCTGTTCGACGCCGAGCGGGGAAAGGCTACCGGATCAGCCGAATTTGAAGGCCGGACGTTCGGTCAGGCTTCGGTCGGCGCTGCGGACAAGGCTTCTTCCATCTCGATAAAGGAGGGTTGGGCCGAGGACGGGATGTCTCCACGACCGATTTCGACCGAGATCTGGGCCGCGTTGCCGTGCAGGTGGGCCACCAACACCGACTGGATGATTTTGTAGTAGGCGCCGTCGCCGTCGACGATCTCCTTGAGGCGGACCGACATCGGTCCGACCAGGCCATAGGCCAGGAAGACACCCAGGAAGGTGCCTACAAGGGCGCCGCCGATCATGCCGCCGAGAACTTCCGGCGGCTGGGTGATCGAGCCCATGGTCTTGATGACCCCCAGAACCGCGGCGACGATGCCAAGGGCGGGCAGGCCGTCGGCCATCTGTTGAAGCGCGTGAGCGCCGGCCAGGCCCTCGTGGTGATGTTTCTCCAGCTGCTTTTCCATGGCGTCCTCGATCTGGTGGGGGTCCTCGAGGTTCATGGTCATCATCCGCAGGGTGTCGCAGATGAAGTCGGTGGCGAAATGGTCCTTCAGCACCTTGGGGT
Organism: Caulobacterales bacterium; assembly: GCA_038234475.1. Classification (GTDB taxonomy): domain Bacteria; phylum Pseudomonadota; class Alphaproteobacteria; order Caulobacterales; family Caulobacteraceae; genus Brevundimonas. The sequence goes on from JBBQTX010000009.1 coordinate 12,615, forward strand.
ATTTCTGGAAGATGGTGCTTTCGGCCGGTTTTTCGATGTGGCTTTCCAGGGCGATGACGCCCTTGGACTTCATCGTCTTGGTTAGTTGAAACAACAGGGACAACAGGTCCTTGTAGTCCTGTCTCTTCCATTTGGGGCCGGCGAAGTCCTTGCCGAAGCCGACCAGCGTCGCCTTGAGGGGGGTGACGCTGTTGCCGATCAGGAAGGCTGCGACGGCCGCTCCCAGGATAGCCATCAGCTCGTAGGGCAGGGAGTGGAGGATGACCCCCATCTTGCCGCCGGCGAGAATGTAGCTGCCGAACACCATGGCGAACAGCAGGACGATGCCGATAATCTGAAACATTGGGGGTGCGTATCGTCCTGCGCGCGAGAGACGCCGACCATCGCCGTTAATCATTAAGGGGCGGTTGCGAAACGCGCGCCCTAGAACCGCGCCTCGCCGTTCATGATGGTGTCCAGCGCCGTCTCGCTCAGGCGGGTGTAGCCGTTCTTGCCGCCGCGAACATGGACGACGCCGTCCACCCGCGCCGGGTCGAAACCGTCGGCGACAAGGTCGACCTTCCTGTATTTGAAGGTGCCCGTGGTTTCCGCCGCCTTGATCTGACGGACGAAGACCGGCCGGGCATAGGACGGCAGCTCGCGATCGACCCAGTCGGCGAAAGGCTTGGGCGCGAAGCGTCCGTCGATCACGAGGGCGACCATGCCGGCCTTGCCGTCTTGGCCCGGGACCGGAACTCCATAGGCAACGACCTCCCGGACGCCGGGCGCGTCAGCCAGCCGCTGCTCGACCTCGGCCGTGGAAACGTTCTCACCCTTCCAGCGGAAGGTGTCGCCGATCCGGTCGATGATATAGACGTAGCCCTCGGAGTCCTGCTTCATCAGGTCGCCGGTGCGGAACCAGCGGTCGCCACGGACGAAGACGTCGCGCAGGATCTTTTTCTCGGACGCGGCCCGGTCGGCATAGCCTGAAAAGGCGTGCCGGGTGTCGTCGCCGATCTGGCCCAGTGCCTCGCCGACCTCCCCGGCCCTGGCCAGCTGGCAAAGGCCTTCCGGGCCGCGAACCGGCTCTTCAGTGTCCATGTCGAAGCGGACGAGGCGGAAATTGATGTGCTTCCTCAGGAAACCGGGCACCCGGCCGATCGCACCCGGCTTGCCATCGAAATTGAAGACCGAAACATTACCTTCGGTGGAGCCGTAGAATTCGAGGATGCGCGGAATGCCGAACCGCGACTGGAAATCGGTCCAGACATCGGGCCGCAGGCCGTTGCCGAAGGCCAGTTTGAGCGCATGGGCCCGCTCGTCCGGGTTCTCGGGGCAGTTGGTGAGATAGCGGCACAGCTCGCCGATATAGACGAACAGGGTCGCGCCCGAGGCCTTGACGTCGGGCCAGAAATTCGTCGCCGAGAAGCGTTTGCGCAGGATCAGCTGGCCGCCGTTCAGCAAGGCGGGTCCGACGCCGACGAGGCCGCCGGTCGAGTGATACAGCGGCAGAACGTTGAATGTGATGTCCTTCTCCGTCGCCGCCGTGGCTCCGGCAAAGGCGCGCATGTAGGTGCGGGCCCGGGCGTGGGTGATCTTGGCTGCCTTGGGCAGGCCGGTCGTGCCGGAGGTATAAATATACAGCGCCGTGTCGCGATTTGTCAGGCCGGCGCGCGCCGACCGGGCCGGCTGCACCGACGAGCCGCTACGCACGGGCTTGTCCAGGCTGCGGCGCTCATCGGCCTCGTCGGCCTCGGCGAGGCCGAGAACCCAAAGCATCAGATTGCGGCCGGACAGGGCGCGCGCGTCCTCCACCCGCTTCCAGCAATCCTCGTCGGTGACGACCTGGGAGGCGTTGGAAATGGACAGGCAGTGCGCGAGGGCGTGGCCGGTCAGGTTGGTGTTGATGAGGGCGGTGGCCACCCCGACCTTGGAGAACCCCAGCCATGCGGCGATGTATTCCGCCCGGTTCAGCATCACCAGGGCGATGGTGTCGCCGCGTTTGAGCCGTCGGCTCTGCGCCCAATGGCCAAAGCGGTTGGCCATGGCGTCCAGTTCGCGATAGGTCACCGTGCGGCGATCATCCTGGATCGCGACCCGCTCGCCGAACCGGCTGACCGCCTCTTCCCAGTCGTCGCAGACCAAATCGACGCCATCCAGCTCGATCGGCTTGATCCGCTTGAGCAGCAAGCGCAGTCCCTTGGCGAAACGCATATTGCGTTTGATGTTCGCCATCAGGCCCATGGTCGTCTTCACTCCGTCGCGAGAGGCTTTGCGCCCTTCGTGATGAACATGCCGCCCGTCCGGGTCAACCGGCAGGGGAATCCAGAGCGTGATTGATACGCTTCGACGGCGGGTTTGACTGCGGGCGTGGCGCCGAAGCGGCGGTTCCGCAGGGTCATCTCTGTCAGCCGCCGATGCCGCACTTGAATCGCGCGCCGCGTGGGGGTTAAGTCGTCGAACGGAGGTCAATGGCGTGGGGCCGGAGCCGACCGGGGGAAGACACCATGAAACGACTGCTTGCCGCCGCCGCCTGCGCGATCACCCTTGCCGGGCCCGCAATGGCCCAGGACTATAACGCCACACCCAACTATGGCGACATCACCCTCTCACCCGGCTTCACGCCCGATCCGCATCTGGTCAGCCTGCGGGCCGGCGGAACCGTCAGCGCCACCAGCGCCGCCAGCGGCTGTTCGGGCTTTATCACCAGCGCGCCCGACTTCCGGCTGAACTGGAGCGGCAAGGGGTCCCTGAACCTGAAGATTTCGGTGGTCTCGAACAGCGACACAACCTTGGTCGTGAACGGCCCGAACGGCGAGTGGTACTGCGACGACGATTCAGGCGACGAAACCAATCCGGTCGTTACCCTCGGGTCGGTCTCGGGCCGCTACGAAATCTGGATCGGCACCTACGCCAGCGGCGAAACCAAGCCGGCCGTGTTGTCGATCTCGGAACTGTCGAGCTTCTAGCGACGGTTTTGAATAGACGATGAACAAAAAGTCGAACCGTTGCCGCCTCAACCAAGGCGGCAACGGTACTTCTTCGCGGCGAAGTGATAATCAGGGAACTACGATCTGACCGGGCTGTTCTGTTTCCAGACAATGGAGGACCAGACATGTTCGAGACCCCAAAGACCGACGACCGTAACCTGACGCAGGCGCGGGACACCGCTGTAATCGACGAGGATTTTATCCCCGTCTACGCCCGCGGCGGGCGCTCCGCGACGGGCGCGGCCGGTGGCAAGATGAAGACCTGGATGATCTTGGTGCCGCTCGGCGTCCTGGTCGTCGGCGGCATCACGACCCTCGTGATGACCAGCGGCGAACAGGCACCGATTGCGCCGCTCGCCGAGCCGACGTTCAACGCACCCGTTCTGTCGTCGGCCGCCGCACCGGTCGAGGCCGCCGATGCTCCGGTGCGCGCCGCCCAGTCGACGCAACCCGTAACCCAGACAGAGGCCACGCCTGCGGCCCGCGAATCCACCCCCACCCCGGTTCGCCGCCCGGCTTCGGTCCGTCGCGCAGAACCGAGCGTGGCCCCGCCAGTGGTCCGTGCCCCGGTCCCGGTGACCCCGAACGGCCCGCAACCATATGCTCCGGCTCCGACCGCGACTCCACCGGCGGCCCGGGCCGCGGTCCCCGCTCCGGCCACCACACCTTCACCCGCACCGCCGCCGACGATCATCATCGCGCCCGCTGGCTGAATCGAAGCCGACCACCGAACAAGAGCCCCGGCGGATCGCTCCGCCGGGGCTCTTGTTCGGGTCAGGTCGCGGGCGCGACCGGCGATACCCGCCAGATGATGTTGCCCACGTCATCAGCCACGAGCAGGGCGCCGGAGCGGTCGAACTGAACCCCGACCGGCCGGCCCATGGCCTGACCGGTCTCGTTGAGAAAGCCGGTCAGCACATCCTGCGGCGGTCCCGCCGGAACCCCGCCCGAAAAGGGCACGAAGATCACGCGATAGCCGCTCCGGGGATTGCGGTTCCACGATCCGTGCTGACCTACGAACGCCCCGCCCCGAAAGGTAGCGGGGAACAACGTGCCCTCGCCGAAAGTCAGCCCGAGAGAGGCCGTGTGGGCCCCCAACGCATAATCGGGCTTCAGCGCGCGGGCGACGAGATCCGGGGCCCGGGGCTCGACCCGCGTGTCGACGATCTGGCCGTAATAGCTGTAGGGCCAGCCGTAGAAGCCGCCACGTGTCACCGACGTCATATAGTCGGGCACCAGATCATGGCCCAGTTCGTCGCGCTCGTTGACCGCGACCCAAAGCTTGCCGCTGTCCGGCTGCCAGGCGATGCCGACAGGATTGCGCAGACCGGAGGCGAAGATGCGATGCGCCCCGGTGGCGACGTCGATCTCCCAGACGGCGGCCCGACCCTCTTCCTCGGCGATACCGTTTTCGGCGATGTTGGAGTTGGACCCGACGCCGACATACAGGCGCGCGCCGTCGGGGCTGGCGACCATGCTCTTGGTCCAGTGGTGATTTCGCCCCGAGGGCAGGTCGACGAGCTGGCGCGGCGCGGCGCCGATCCGCGTCTGGCCCGTCTGATAGGGAAAGGCCACGACCGCATCGGCATTGGCGACGTAAAGGGTGCCGCCCACCAGGGCCATGCCGAAGGGCGAGGTCAGGGTCTCCAGGAACGCCGTCTTCGTTTCGGCCACACCGTCGCCGTCGGCGTCGCGCAACAGGGAGATGCGGTTGGCGCTGGGCACTGCGGCCCCGGCCTTCTTCTGGAACAGGCCCTGGAACCAGCCGCGAACTCCGCCCTCCTTGCCCTCGGGCTTGGGCGGAGCGTTGCTCTCGGCCACCAGAATGTCGCCATTGGGCAGGCGATAGAGCCAGCGGGGGTGATCGAGGCCGGAGGCGAACGCCTGTACCCGGAATCCCGGGGCCGCGACCGGCGTTCGCCCCGCTGGCCAGCCGATTGCGTCGGCCACCTTGACCACCGGAATCCGCTGGGGCGACGGTGCCGGCAGCGTCGGATCGGGGCCGTAACCGACGGACGGGTCCAGCGCCTTCGGCCCACCGCAGGCGGCCAGCGTCAGCGCGAGCGCGGAAACGGCGAAC
>JBBQTX010000010.1:0-17502 GCA_038234475.1 Caulobacterales bacterium
AGGAAGGTGTTGCGGTGCAGGCCGCCGAGGCGGGCGAACTGGGCCTCGTGCAGGCCCGGAATCATGCGGAAGACGTCGGCCTGGGCACCGTGTTTGAGCTTGGTCTGGAAGCCGACCATGTTGAACAGGGTTCCCAGCGCATTGTCCTGACGCAGCTGGACGATGGCGTAGGCCTTGACCTGGGGGTCGCGCGGATTGGTCAGGCCGACGGGCTTCATCGGGCCGTGGCGCAGGGTCTCGCGGCCGCGCTCGGCCATGACCTCGATGGGCAGGCAGCCGTCGAAATAGGGGACGTTCTCCCAGTCCTTGAACTCGGCCTTGGGTCCGTCCAGCAGGGCGTCGATGAAGGCCGCATACTGGGCCTTGTCCATCGGGCAGTTGACGTAGGCGGCGGCGTCTCCGCCGGGGCCTTCCTTGTCGTAGCGCGACTGGCGCCAGGCGATGTCGAAATCGATCGTCTCGGCGTGGACGATGGGGGCGATGGCGTCGAAGAAGCTCAGCGCATCCTCGCCGGTCAGGTCGAGGATGGCGGCGGCCAAAGCGGGGGAGGTCAGGGGGCCGGTAGCGACGATGACATTGTCCCAGTCGGCGGGCGGCAGGCCGGCGATCTCCTCCCGCACGATGGTGATCCGGGGGTGGGCTTCGAGCTTCGCGGTGACGGCTTGCGAGAAGCCGTCACGGTCGACGGCCAGGGCACCGCCAGCGGGCACCTGATGGGCGTCGCCGCATGACATGATGATCGAGTCGAGCGCGCGCATTTCGGCGTGCAGCAGGCCGACCGCATTGTGCTCCCAGTCGTCCGAGCGGAACGAGTTGGAGCAGACCAGCTCGGCCAGACCGTCGGTGTGGTGGGCGTCGGTCTTCACGCCGGGCACGCCGCGCATCTCGTGCAGGACCACGGGGACGCCCGCCGAAGCGATCTGCCAGGCGGCTTCCGAGCCGGCGAGGCCGCCGCCGATGACGTGGATGGGCTTGATCGCGGGAGAACTCATTGCGGCCTTCTAGCCACGCGCGGGCCTCCCGTCAGCATCGGAAAGGTCGCGGCGGAATTCCACTGACACGTCGCGCGTCGCCCGGTAGGTTCGACGCACATCAACCGGGAGTGACTGATGACCTTCTCCGCGACTGACGCCGCACTCGAGGGCTTTCGCATCGCGCGCGAGCGGCCGATGGCGATGGTGATCTGGGCCCTCGCCTCGCTGGTGATCAGCCTGGTGTCGTCCGTCGGCGCGGTCTCGATGTTCGGCGGCACCCTGAACCAGTTGACGGAGATGAGCGGGACCGGCAGTTCCGATCCGGAACAAGCCTTGGCCATGATGGGCCAACTCGGTCTGCTGTATCTTTTCATCCTGCCCATTGCCCTGCTGATCTTCTCGGTCTTCACCACGGCGGTCTACCGCGCCGTACTCAGGCCCTCGGATTCGGCGTTCGCCTATCTGCGGCTGGGCGCGGCCGAATTGCGGATTGCCGTCGTGCTGGTCGTGCTTTTTCTGCTCGGTCTGGTGGTGTTGATCGGCATTTTGATCCTGTTCGCCCTGGTTGCTGCGCTGCTGGGCGGCGTGTTGGCCATGGGTGACGGCGGCGGCATGGGCGCGATGGGCGTTTTCGCCGTGGTGGTATTGCTCGGCTATATCGGCATGTTTTTCGTGAGCCTCGCGTTCTGGACAAAGTTTTCCCTCGCCGGGCCGATGACCTTCGCCGAAGGTCGCATCCGGATCTTCGGATCATGGGGGGCGACGAAGGGGCGTTTTTGGGCCCTGTTCGGCAGTTATCTGCTGGCAGGGTTCCTCGGCATCATCGTGTCCTTGCTGGGCGGCGCGATCAGCCTTGCGATCATGGTGGCCTTGGGCGGAGCATCCGCAGGGGGCGCGGATTTCACGGCCCTGCTCGAGGCCATGCAGGCCGATTACAGCTCGCTGGCAGTCTTTTTCACCCCTGCGATGCTCGCCAATATGGTGGTCAGCGCCTTGTTCTCGGCCCTGACCTACGCGATTATTCTGGCCCCGCCGGCCGTGGCGTACCGCGAGATCGTGGCGCGCAGCAGTCCCGCCGTGGCGGACAGCTTCAGCTGAGGGCGACGCTTCGGCTCAGGCCCGCTTCTTCGTCCGGGCGGGCTTGTCCGTCGGGACCGTGACCCGACCGGACAGGGTCGCCACCCGCGCCTTGCGACGGGTTTCGTGGCGGTCCAGCACTTCCTTGAGATAACGACCGGTCCAACTGGCCGGGTTGGCGGCGACCTGTTCCGGGGTGCCGACCGCGACGATCTCGCCGCCGCCGTCGCCACCCTCGGGCCCGAAGTCGAGCAGCCAGTCGGCGACCTTGATGACGTCGAGATTGTGCTCGATCACGACGATGGTGTTGCCGTTGTCGACCAGCTCCTGAAGTACCTCCAGCAGTTTGCGGATGTCCTCGAAATGTAGGCCCGTGGTCGGCTAGTCGAGGATATAGAGGGTCTTGCCGGTGGCGCGCTTGGACAGTTCCTTGGACAGTTTGACCCGCTGGGCCTCGCCGCCTGACAGGGTCGTCGCGGACTGGCCGACCTTGACGTAGCCGAGGCCGACCCGGTTCAGGGTCAGCATCTTGTCGCGGATCGAGGGCACGGCCTTGAAAAAGCTTCCGGCCTCTTCAACCGTCATGTCCAGAATGTCGGATATGCTCCTGCCCTTGAAGACGATTTCCAGGGTTTCTCGGTTGTAGCGTTTGCCCTTGCAGACGTCGCAGGTGACATAGACGTCGGGGAGGAAATGCATCTCGATCTTGATCAGGCCGTCGCCCTGGCAGGCTTCGCAGCGACCGCCCTTGACGTTGAAACTGAAGCGGCCGGGCCCGTAGCCGCGGGCCTTGGACTCCGGCAGGCCGGCATACCAGTCCCGGATCGGTCCGAAGGCACCGGTATAGGTGGCCGGGTTCGAGCGCGGCGTGCGGCCGATGGGCGACTGGTCGATGTCGATGACCTTGTCGAAAAGCTCCAGTCCCTCAATACGGTCGAAGGGGGCCGGAGCGTCCGAGGCGTTGTGCAGCCGGCGCGCTGCGGCCTTGTAGAGGGTCTCGATGGTGAAGGTGGACTTGCCGCCGCCGGACACCCCGGTGATGCAGGTGAAGACGCCGCCGGGGATCTCGCCGGTAACGTTCTTCAAATTGTTGCCGGTCGCGCCCGAGATCCGCAGCATCTTCTTGTGGTCGATCGGGCGGCGGCCTTCCGGCGGGAGCTCGATCTCCCGCTCGCCGGTCAGATATTTGGCGGTCAGGGAGTTGGGGTTGGCCATGACCTCGGCGGGCGTGCCCTGGGCGCAGACCTCGCCGCCGTGGATGCCGGCGGCCGGGCCCATGTCGATGACATGGTCGGCCGTCAGGATAGCCTCCTCGTCATGTTCGACGACGAGGACCGAATTGCCCAGGTCGCGCAGGCCGCGCAGGCTTTCCAGCAGGCGGGAGTTGTCGCGCTGGTGCAGGCCGATAGACGGCTCGTCGAGGACGTAGAGCACGCCGGTCAGGCCCGAGCCGATCTGCGATGCCAGCCGGATGCGCTGGCTTTCGCCGCCGGACAGGGTGCCCGAGGCACGCGACAGGCTGAGGTAGTCGAGGCCGACATTGTTGAGGAAGCGCAGCCGGTCGGTGATCTCCTTCAGGACGCGGCGTCCGATCTCCAACTGCTTGTCGGTCAGCTTGCCGTCGAGGTCGGTGAACCAGGCATGAGCCGCCTTGATCGACAGCCATGAGACCTCGGCGATATCCGTGGCGGCGACCTTGACCGCCAGGGCCTCGGGCTTGAGGCGTTTGCCGTTACAGACCTCGCACGGGGTCTCGGACTGGAACCGGCCCAGTTCCTCGCGCACCCATGCGGAATCCGTCTCACGCCAGCGGCGCTCAAGGTTCGGCAGCACGCCTTCGAAGGCCTTGGAGACCTCATATTTCCGGGCGTTGTCGTCGTAGGTGAATTTGATCTTCTCGGAGCCGGTGCCACGCAGGATGACGGCTTGCGCCTTCTCCGGCAGATCGCGCCACGCCACATCCATCGAGAAACCGTAGTGACGGCTGAGCGACTGCAGCGTCTGGGTGTAGAGCGGCGAGGGGCCACGCGACCACGGGGCCACCGCGCCCTTGTGCAGGGCCTTGTCGCGATCGGGGATAACCAGTTCGGCGTCGAAGGCCAGTTTGACGCCGAGACCGTCGCAGGTCGGGCAGGCACCGAAGGGGTTGTTGAACGAGAACAGCCGCGGCTCGATCTCGGAGATGGTGAAACCGGAGACCGGGCAGGCGAATTTCTCGGAGAAAGTCAGGCGGCGCGGCTCCTTCTCTCCCTCGGCGACCTGGGCCCATTCGGCCACGGCGATGCCGTCGGCGAGGCCGAGAGCGGTCTGCAGGCTGTCGGCGTAGCGGCTTTCGAGGCCTTGCTTGGTGACGATGCGGTCCACCACGATGTCGATGTCGTGCTTGAATTTCTTGTCCAACGTCGGGGCGTCCTCGATGGCATGGAATTCGCCGTCGATCTTGAGGCGCTGGAAGCCAGCCCGCTGCCACTCGGCCATTTCCTTGCGGTATTCGCCCTTGCGGCCCCGAACCACCGGAGCCAGCAGAAGCAGACGCTCGCCATCGGGCAGGGCGTTCAGTTTGTCGACCATCATGGAGATGGTCTGGCTTTCGATCGGCAGGCCGGTGGCCGGCGAATAGGGCACGCCGACGCGCGCCCATAGCAGGCGCATATAGTCGTGGATCTCGGTCACCGTGCCGACGGTCGAGCGCGGATTCTTCGACGTGGTCTTCTGTTCGATCGAAATGGCCGGCGAAAGACCCTCGATCAGATCGACGTCGGGCTTGCCCATTAGCTCCAGGAACTGACGGGCGTAGGCGCTCAGGCTCTCGACATAGCGGCGCTGGCCCTCGGCATAGATGGTGTCGAAGGCGAGCGAGGATTTGCCCGAGCCCGACAGGCCGGTCATCACAACCAATTTCTCGCGCGGGATGTCGAGATCGACGCCCTTGAGATTGTGCTCGCGCGCGCCCCGCACGCGGATGAAGTTGTGCTTTTCGGTCATGGAATCCGGAGAACGCGGTGGAGCCGGGAAGGGAGCCGGCGCGACGCCGCTATATGGGGATCAATTCGCGGGATTCAGCAAGAACATTATAGGAACACGGTGCGAGGCGGGCAAATCCGCTGATGGAAGTTCGCTGCCATGGGAGCAAGGTCCCAGCAGCATCCATACCGTTGCTGGAAAAGGCACGGCGAGGTAACGTCGGATTGCAGGGAAGCAGATGATGCAGCGAAGACTGGTCTTGGGATTGCTGGCCGCGTTTGGACTGGGGGCCTGTTCCATACCGAGCGTGGAAGGCGACGCGCAGCGAGCCACCGAGGCGACGGCGCTGTATACATATCTGGTCGAGGGTCGAGACGACGCCCTGCTGGCCCGGATGTCGTCCGACAGCGACCCGGCGACAGTGAGGGTCCAACTACCGATGATCCGTACAATCGCGCCGGCCGGTCCGGCACCGGAGCCGAAATCCCTTGGATGGCGATCAGACGCCAGCACCAACGGTCAGCGCTATTCTCTGGCCCAGGAATATGAGTACCCCGACAGGTTCGTCCGCACCGACACGACCTTCCTCAAGGAAGGTGCATCCTGGAAGGTCGAGAGTTTCAACGTGAACGCGCGGATGAAACCGGCTGCGGCCGCGGCTGCTCCGTCCGCAGCACCTTCCGCGCCGCCCTAGGCGAAGCCATTGCCCCGCTCCGCAAGCGTCGGGCGGGCCGGCTTTCGACTCACTGCAGCGGTGTGATTCGCGTCGGTTGTTCCGCACCCGGATGGCCTTTCGAGGCAAAGCGTAACGACTGCAACGCCTTGCCAAGGGCGAATTTCGCAAGGCCGGATTCATTGACGCGGCGAGTTGCGACGGTATGGTTAACGAACCGTAACGATGTTCCGTAGGGGCAGTCCGGGGCGGCAATCTCAGCACCGGGGGCTCGCGGGCATGAAAACGATCGCGGTGATGTCGTTGAAGGGAGGGTCGGGGAAATCGACCCTGTCGGTCCATCTGGCTGCCGCAGCGACCGCGGCCCGACGACGCGCCATCCTCGTCGACATGGATCCGCAGCGATCGTCGCTGGACTGGGCGCGCGAACGCGATTCCGAATGGCCCGTCGTCGTCGAGGGCCGCAGCGGCGTGCTGTTCAACACCCATTGCGCGGCGCAGCGACAGGCGCTGGACCTGATGATCATCGACACCCGGCCGTCGCTCGCGAACGAGGCGGCCGAGGCCGCGCGAATGTCCGACCTTTGCCTGATCGTGGTGCGGCCCTGCTATTTCGACCTGCAGGCGGTCGGTCGCACCGTCGAGATGATCTCGAACCTGCGTCGTGACGGGATGTTCGTGCTGAACCAGGCACCGGTGCGCCGGAACGGGGCCGAGCCGCGGCTGATCCGCGAGACCGTGGCGGCCCTGTCCGCCTATCGCTTCCCGATCGCCGAGGTCGGCCTGCGCCACCGCGCCGCCTATCAAAGTGCCATGTGGCGGGGGCTGGGCGCGCAGGAGGCCCAGCCGGACAGTCAGGCCGCCTTCGAGATCAACAGCCTGTGGGCCCGTTTGTCGGACCGGCTATGGCCGGTCTCCAATGTGCGTCCCTATCGCGGTGGCGGCCAGCCTGTCGAGGCCGACGCGCCGCTGGAACTCGCGCTGGCGGGCTGAAACGCGATCCGTCGCTGGCGCGCCACGCACGGTCGCGCGCGATCCGGGGCAGGCCGCAGCGCAGCGCACGATCTGACCCACGGTGCCGACGTGTCACGCTCCCGTCAGCGTCGCCAGTGCGGAAATGGCTTGCCAGACACGCGGTTCGACCCCATCTTCGGACCCTAGAGTGTGTGTCACTGGAGTTTGACGATCATGATCAGCGCCCTGGAAATCGGTTTTGGCCTTTCCGTCACGCTGCTCGCGCTCGGCTATATCCTTGCGCAGCCTCGCCCGAAGCCGGTCCGCATCCGCGCGCGTGACGCTCGCTCGCGTCGCGGACCCCACGGCTGACGGTCACGCCCTGATCCTGGGTTCGAGTTTCGCAGGGGGACTCGAACGCGTGGGCGGACTTTCTCTCTTGGTCAGCCCCAACTGGTCACGGCTCCCCGACGTCGCGTGGCGACCGGATGGGGCAGGAACGCGGTGGGTTCGGACGCCGGACGACCAAACAGCCAGCCTTGGCCGTAGCCGACGCCGAGGACCCGGAGGGCATTCGCCTGTTCCTCGCTCTCGATCATCTCGGCGATGGTGCTCATTTGCAGATCCGTACATAGCCCGACCAGATGCGCGACGAGGTCGCGGGCCCGGGCGTCACCGGTTATGTCGCGCACGAACCCCCCGTCGATCTTCACCGTGTCGGCCGGCAGACGATGCAGGTAGTCCAGCGAGGCGGCACCGACGCCGAAATCGTCAAGGCAAACCTTGATCCCGGCGCGGCGCAGGGCGGTCAGGCGGCGGGCGGCGGCCTCGATATCGGCCACGGCGGCGGTCTCGGTGACCTCGATCAGGATACGGTTGCGGATATCCGGTGAGGCTGCGGTCAGCCGCAGCAGACCGTCGATATAGCCGTCCGCGCCGAGCGAGGCCCCCGAAACATTGACGGCGATCCGGGTCAGACCGAAGCCGGGGCGGCGTAGCTGCAGCAGGGCCTTTTCGGCCACGGCGAGATCGAAGCCCTCGATCAGCCCGAGTTCTTCGGCCAGGCGGATGGAGTCGGCAGGGCCGTGCGAACCGAACCGGGCGAGGGCCTCGAAATGGTGGGTGACTGCCGTCGTGAGATCGACGATCGGCTGGTATTCGAGCGCGAAGTCGCGGGCCTTGACCATGGCGCGGAAACGATCGGCGTCCTTGAGGGTCCGTCTGAGGCTTTCCGAGAAGGCGACGCCCGCACCATCGATCCCGCCCTCACGGATGCAGGATTCGAGGGCGAAACGGAGTGCCCGCACCGTCGACTCCGCAGGCGCGCTACCGGACAAGGCGGCCTGTGTCGTTCGAACGGCCAGATCCAGGCCCTCGGCGGCGGCGGCGTCGCGGACCTCGGCTTCGAGGTCGACCGGGCAATCTGATCCCCGGACCAGCGCGAACCGCTCGGGGGCGAGTCGGGCCGCGGAGGCACCGTCGACCGACGAGGCCTGAAGCACCGCAGCGACACGAGCCGCCGCGCGTTGATGGGCCTCGCCCGGGGCGTCGAGACCCGCGACGTCGACGAAGGCCACCGCGACACCGCTGTCCCGGGCAAGGAGCGAGCCGCGGACCCGTGACAACAGGCCGTCGGCACTGAGCAGGGTGGGTGCTTCCGGAACGGCGAGCGTGAAGGGCGCGCCCTCATAGGTGATGGCGCAGGAAACGGCCGGGGCCAGGTCGGGAAGCTGGAACAGGCGAAGGCGGGCGCGGCGGACACGGTCAGGATCGCAAAGGATCAGGGCGTCGATCGGTGCCGGTCGTTCGTTGGGGCGGATCGCCGCGAGCGCATCGGCCAGTGGCTTTTGTCCGGCCTTGCCGACAAGGTCCGTCAGCAGGGTTCCGCGCCACGCTTCGGCAGCCGTACCGCCCGGTCGCGGACCGGCACCGATCGCCATTTCGATACGCCCGACGGCGTCGAGTTCCAGCAGGGTGTCGGCGGCGGCGAAGGCCATGCCGAGCAGGCGCGATTTCATATTCATCTCTATAAGCTACGCGATGGAGATGAAGAGTGGCTCGACGAAGAAGATTAACGGGGGGCTCAGGCCTGCCGGTTGAACGCCACCGCGCGGCCGTCGCCCGCGTGGGCCTTGCCGGAAGCCCCGTAGGCCGACGGCGTCCCGCGCAGGCCGGCAACCTCGGCGGCGATGGTCTGGACCAGCCCCTCCGAGATGATGCGGGCGGCCTCGACCGCTAGGGCGTGGCGCGACAGGACCGCTTCGAAGGCCTCCGTGGCGCGGATCAGGATGATGCGTTCACTGGCGGGCGCGGCGGCCAGGACCTCGGGGTTTGCCTTTAGCTGGGCGGATTCGCGCCGGTAGACATTGGCCAGTTCCTGGGTCTCGCTCAGGGTCGCCGCGGCGTCCTGTGGGCGGCGGGCCTCGAAGGCCTTGGACTCGGCACCGAGGCGCGCAGACAGGCGATCGGTCAGGTCGACGAGTTGGCGAATGCGGGCGGTGGCGTTCAGCGTGGCGGCGTCGGTCATGCGGCGGTCTCCCCGGCTTCCTGCATCTTCAGCATCTGGGCCACGACCTGGTCGGCCAAGCCGATGCCGCCGCCCCGCACGGTCTGTTTGGCCATGGCTTCGACCAGAAACCCGCGCCAGGTGCCCTCGGCCTCGCCGCCGCCGAACGGGGCCTCGGTCGACAGGCCCGCGAACATCGGCTTCAGCATCTGGGCCAGGAAGGAGGCCTCGAAGGCCTCGGCGGTCTCGCGGATGCGGGCGGGGACGGGTGTCGGCGCGGCGGCCGGCCCAGCGATCGACGGGGTTGGGGGCAGGGCGTTCATGTTCACATCACCTCGATGTCGGCCTGAAGGGCGCCGGCGGCCTTGATGGCCTGAAGAATGCTGATCATGTCGCGCGGGCTGACCCCGAGCGCATTCAGGCCGTTGACCAGGGTGGACAGGGACGTTCCGCCACCGACGATGCGCATCTGGCGGCCGAGGTCCTCCTCGACGGCGACGTCGGACTGCGGGACCACGACGGTCTCGCCGCCGCGGCTGAACGGTTCGGGCTGGCTGACCTGCGGATTTTCCTGGACCGAGATGGTCAGATTGCCCTGGGCGATGGCGACGGTGGAGACGCGGACGGCCTCGCCCATGACGATGACGCCGTTGACCTCGTCGATGATGACCTTGGCCGGGGCGTCGACCTCGACCGGCAGGTTCTCGACCCGGCTGATGAAGCCCGCCATCCCCATCTGGACCGGGGCGCGCAACGCGATGACGGTGCCGTTCTCGGCCAAGGCGGTGTTCGGATAGGCCTGGTTGATGGCGGCGGCGACGCGCTGGGCCGTGGTAAAGTCCGGATTGCGCAGGGTCAGCCGCACCTCGTTGAGGTTGGCGAGTTGGAAGCCGGTCTCGCGCTCGACCGTGGCCCCCGAGGCGATGCGGCCTGCGGTCGGGACGCCGCGCGTCACCGACGAGCCCGAGGAGCCGCCGCCGGACACCGCGCCGGTCTGTATCGAGCCCTGTGCCACGGCATAGACCTGACCGTCGGCACCTTGCAGGCTGGTGACCAGCAGGGTGCCGCCCAGCAGGCTCTTGGCGTCGCACATCGACGAGACATTGACGTCGATCCGGGCCCCGGGCGTGGCGAACGGCGGCAGTTCGGCGGTCACCATAATGGCGGCCATGTTCTTGGAGTTGGCGTTGGCCCCGCGGATGTTGACGCCGAGCCGCTCGGTCATCCCCTCCAGCGACTGGCGGGTGAAAGGGCAGTTGCGCAAGGAGTCGCCAGTGCCGTTCAGACCGACAACCAGGCCGTAGCCGACCAACTGGTTGGTTCGCACCCCCTCGATCGCGGCGATGTCCTTTATCCGCGACTGGGCCATGGCCGGAGCAGCGAACCCGGCCAGGGCGGCAGCGGTCAGGAGGGAGGCGAGCAGTTTCTGCATCGGTCGGGCGTCCGCATACTGTTGTCGCAGCGATGACTGCCAGCGCCATGCCAGAGAGAAAGTCTCATGAATTCAGGTAATGGAGGGATCCACACCTCCGTTTCGGCGGCAAATACTGCCGGGCCGTTAACCAAACAGTGACGTGGACGACGTGATGGTCCGGACCTCTGCTGGAGTCGCCGCGCATGAAGGTCAACGGCCCGTCTGGACCTACCGCCACCCAGGGGTCGCGTCCCGGTCGGGCCGCGAACGGCTTTTCGGTACCGGGCGCGGCGGCAGGCACGACCGCCAATGCGGCCACGGCCGCGTCGAGCATGGGCGGCGTGGCCGATATGTCGGCGCTGATGGCCCTCCAAGGCGTCGAGGACGTGACCGAGCGGCGTCGCCGCGCCATCCGCCGGGGCGGGGGGCTGCTGGACCGTCTGGACGAACTGAAGCTGGCCCTGTTGCAGGGCGAGGCCGGGGACGGGGCGCTGGAGCGGTTGACACGGACGCTTCGCGAGGAGCGCCCGGTGGACGCCGACGCCGGTCTGAACAGCCTGCTGGACCAGATCGACCTGCGCGCTGCGGTGGAACTGGCCAAGGCGGATTTACGCCGCAGTGCAGCATAACTCAGCGAAATCATTGCAAAAACTAGCTTGGCCGCACGTCGGGTGAGGAAGAAATGTCACGGTCGTCACAGCAAGAGGCCCCGCCGGGTCACGCTCGCGCGAGCTATGTTGCCGCGACTCTCGCCCGTCCCTATAGCCAACCAGCCCACAGGGGGGCGTTTTAGATGAGCGTGAGTGCGATGAACGCATTGGCGTCGGAAATCGCCCAGTCGGTCGAGTATCGACCGTCGGACGGCGAGCCGTTTATGAACGAGCGTCAGCTGGCCTATTTCAAGGGCAAGTTGATGGACTGGAAGAACGACATCCTCCGCGAGTCCAAGGGGACCGTGGTCAACCTGAAGGCCGAGACGGAAAATCATCCGGATCTGGTCGACCGGGCGTCCTCGGAATCGGATCGCGCGCTGGAGCTTCGCACCCGCGACCGCCAGCGCAAGCTGATCTCCAAGATCGATGAGGCGCTGCGCCGCATCGAGGACGGCTCCTACGGCTATTGCGAGGAGACCGGCGAGCCGATCAGCCTCGGACGGCTGGAAGCCCGCCCGACCGCGACGCTGTCGGTCGAGGCGCAGGAGCGGCACGAGCGTCGCGAGCGGGTTCACCGCGACGACTGATATGGGTCAGGCGGGCAGGGCCGGCGTGATGTCGGTTCTGCTGAAGTCGTCGCCCTTGTAGAGCAGGGGCGCGTCCAGTTCCTTGGCCAGGGCGTAGGCGAAGCAGTCGCCGAGGTTTAGCCTGGCCCGCGTGCGCTTGCCGAAGGCCCGTTCCGCACCGCAGGCGACGCGGGTTGTCCGTTCGGTCGCGGGAGCGATCACAATACGGAGCCGATCGATCACGACGTCCAGTTCAGAGACGCCGACATCACCTCCAACGCTCCTGAGACGGGTGGCAGCTTCCCAATAACCGATCGGAGAAAGAGCCCCGCCGGGGCGCGCCAGAAGAAATTCGAGGAACGGGTCCGCTTCTGGCTCGTCCAGCAGGATCGCTACCAGCGCCGACGCGTCGACCACGATCACTTCGGCAAGCCGTCTTCGTCGTACAGGTCGTCGTCAGTCAGCAAAGGGCCGATGATGGTCAGCGCGTTAAACCGGCGGACGGCTTCTTCGACGCCCCGGCGCCGGTCGGCGGTATCCGCGTCGCGCGTAGCCGTCATTCGCTCGTCACGTTCGCGCACCATTTCGTCCACCAGATCGGTGATCGACTTGCCTTCCAGCGCCGCAAGACGACGGAGCCGTTCGACGGTGTCAGATTTCCTTATCTGGACGGGGGCGTTCATGACGAAGACCAATCTATCATGACGGCCGCAGTGATCCAAGCCTCCGCCTTGACTTCGCCCGGTTGCAGCGCGACCTAACCGCCTCGCGTTTCAAGGTCTCCGCATGCCCGTCAAGGTCCGTTTCGCCCCGTCGCCGACGGGTAAGCTGCACGTCGGCAATGTTCGCACTGCCCTGGTCAACTGGATGTTCGCGAAGGGGCAGGGCGGCGCGTTCGTGCTGCGGATCGACGACACCGATCTGGCCCGGTCCACGCCAGAGTTCGAGCAGGGTATCGAGGACGATCTGACCTGGCTGGGCCTGGTCTGGGACGAACGCTACAACCAGTCCAAGCGGTTCGCCCGCTATGAAGAGGCCGCAGCCCGGTTGAAGGCGGCGGGGCGGCTGTATCCCTGCTATGAAACCTCTGACGAACTGGATCGTCGGCGCAAGGTGCAGTTGTCGCGCGGCCTGCCGCCTGTCTACGACCGCGCCGCCCTTGATCTGACCGAGGCCGAGAAGGCCGGCTATGACGCCGAGGGCCGCCGTCCGCACTGGCGTTTCAAACTGGACGGCAAGCGGGTCGCCTGGGAAGATCTGTCGCGCGGCCACGCAGAGGTCGATACGGCCTCGATGTCCGACCCGGTCCTGATCCGGGAGGACGGGCTGTTCCTGTACACGTTGCCATCCGTCGTCGATGACATCGACATGTCCATCACCCATGTCATCCGCGGCGAGGACCACACCACCAACACCGGGGCCCAGATCGAAATCTTCGAGGCGCTGGCCAGCGTGGGTTGGGGCGGGCCGACGCCGGCCTTTGCCCACATGCCGCTGCTGGTCGGGGCCGACGGCCAGGCCCTGTCCAAGCGACTGGGGTCGCTGTCGATCGCCGAGATGCGCGACCAGGGCTATGAGCCGATCGCCATCACCAGCCATCTGGGGCGGATCGGGACATCGGACCCGCTGGAGGTCGGTGCCTCGATCGACGCCCTGGGAGCCAGCTTCGCCTTCGCCAAGATGGGCCGGTCGCCAGCGCGATATGACACCGCCGATCTCGACCGGCTGAACGCCCAGGCGCTGCACACGATGGGCTATGGCAAGGCCGGATCGCGGCTGGTGGCGCTGGACGCCGATCTGGGCGAAGCCTTCTGGAACGGGGTGCGCGGCAACCTTCAGAAGTTTGGCGATGTCATTGAAATGGCGACCATCGTGCGCGGTCCGGTTACTCCGGTGATCGAAGACGCGGAATTTGCGGCGGCCGCGCTTGCGGTCTTGCCCGGGACGATCGACGAGACGCTCTGGCCCGTCTGGACGGCGGCGGTGAAGGAGGCCACCGGGGCCAAGGGCAAGGCCCTGTTCATGCCGCTGCGGATGATGATCACGGGGCAGGCGCATGGGCCGGACATGGCGACGCTCGCGCCCATGATCGGACGCGAGCGCATCGTCAGGCGGTTGAAGGGAGAGACGGCCTAATCCTGCCCCGCCGCTTCAAATCAGGCGTTGCAGGCAGCCAGTTGTTCCGCCGTCAGGGCGACGCCCTTGTAGCTGAAGGCGGACACCGGGCCGATCCGGGCCACGACACGACGGCAGGCGCGGGCAACGGGCTGACTGGCCCCGCCCGTGGCGGTGCAGGCGGTCCCGTCACAGCGCCAGGTGGCACCGTCGACGATGAGGCTGCCGGCGGGTGCCGATGAGGCGTTGACGAGCACGGCGCTGGACGTCGGTGACTGGGCGGAAACAGGGGCGGCGACGGCGAACAGGGCCGCGGCGACAAGCAGAGCACGCATGGGGAGGTCTCCGGTCTGACAGGGACGACCATCCGCCCCGCAGGGCTGTTGTCCGTTTTTAATCGCAACTGTCAAGCCGCGTTTCGGTCGAACCTCAACGCCGACATGATCATTGATCACTTATCGCAGATCATGTTGCAACTGGGCCATACTTTCGCCGGTCTGCATGGACGCGATCGCCGTTTCCACCGTGTCGCACACGGACCACGCGTCACGGAACGATTCGGGGGTCATCCCTTCGGCGATGCTGTGCTCCATCACCGCGAGGAGGGGCTCCCAGAAGCCATTCAAATTGAGGAAGATGACCGGCTTGCTGTGCAGGTCCAGCCGCTTCCACGACAGCACCTCGATGACCTCCTCCAGGGTCCCGACGCCGCCGGGCGCGACGACGAAGGCGTCGGACTGGTCGTACATGATGGTCTTGCGCTCGTGCATCGACGGGACGACCAGGGTCTCGACTTCGTCGAACAGGCGTTCGCGGCTGCGCAGAAAGCCCGGCATCACCCCCAGTACCCTTCCACCGGCGGCATGGGCGGCGCGGGCGGAGGCACCCATGAGCCCGACGCCTCCGCCGCCGTAGACCAGGCGCCATCCGGCGTGGGCTGTCTGCTCGCCGAATGCGCTGGCGGCTTCGGTATAGGCGGGGTCTGCGGCGTCGGACGAGCCGCAGAACAGGCAGACGGACTTGCCGTCGAAGGGCAGGATGGCAGCGGACGGCGACATGTGGCCTCGGTATCGAACAGGAGACAGGCGGTGGTCGGGCGCGCTATCGGGGTCGCTACTCCTAGCGGCCAGAGAGACCGGATGAAACGGGTGTTGAGCAGGGCGACGTTCATGGCCGGTCTGGCGGTCGCCGTTCTGGGCGGCTGCACACCGGCTCCGGTCGAGAAAACCTCGACCCGGGCCGTGGCGGGGTCCGGCTGGACACGTCCGCCGGTCATCGACGCCGCGCGGCGGGTGCCGGCCGGTCTGGTGTTCAGTGGCGCGGCCGAACCGGGCGCGCGCGTGGTTCTACGTAGCGATTCCGGTGCGGCCTACGCCGCCGTGGCCGATGACACCGGGCGTTTCGAGATCCGCATGGTCACCCCGCCGGGGGACACCCTGTTCCGGACGGAAACCCAGGTCGGACAGGATGCGGCACCGTCGCCCGACCGGCTGTTGATTCTGGCGGGGGGTCGCGGTCCGATCGCGATCATACGCTCCGGTGGACCGACGCGTCGGCTGGACCCCGCGCCGGGGCTGGGCGCGATCGACAGCGACGGCCGTCTGCGACTGGCGTCGGGCCGCACGACCACCTCGGACCGGCCGGTTCAGGTCGTCGCCGGAGGCGAGACCATGCCGGTGACGCCGGGGGCGGATGGGCGATGGAGTCTGGTCATGGGGCCGACCCCCGGGGCCGATCAGGTCCGTGTGGACGGTGTTCCATTCGACTGGCCCGGTGACGGGGCTTCCGGCGAAAGCCTCGTCGTCGAACGCGCGGGCCGTGGGTGGCGGGTCGGCTGGAGCGGTCCGGCCGGCGCGCGCCAGTCGACCTGGCTGCCCGATGCGGCGTCATCCTGAAGGTGTTTACCGCCGCTTAACCAATTCACGCCAACGAGGAGGTGTCTTCCTTCTGAGGACACCCACCATCACCGAACTTCTTCAGCCCGGCGCTCGCGTCGGGCTTTTTTCGGCCTGTTGTCTGGGTAGAGTGGCTCCGCGGGTAGGATTCGAACCTACGACCAGCCGATTAACAGTCGGCTGCTCTACCACTGAGCTACCGCGGAACACTTCCTCTCGGGAAGGCGGGCGCTATAGCAGCGCCAGTCCGCGTGGCGCAACGGGAAATATCCGAACTTGGCCGTCATCTCCGTCGATCGCCCCGATGACCCCCGCATTGGCGGCTTCCGAGATATCCGCGAGCGCGACCTGACGGGCAGGCAGGGGCTGTTCGTGGCCGAGGGCGAGGTGGTGCTCAATGTGCTGACGTCGCCGCAATCCCGGTGCCGTGCGGTCGCCTTGTTGCTTGACCGAAAGCGGGTCGCGGGACTGGCCGGCGTGCTGGACCGTCTGCCCGAGGCCACGCCGATCTATGTCGCGGAGCCGGGCGTGCTCGATGCGGTGGCCGGGTTTCATCTGCATCGCGGGATTCTGGCGCTCGGGGAGAAGCCGCCCGCGTTGGGTCTGAACAAGGGTCTTGAGGACCTTGGGCCCGACGCCGTCGTGGTCGCGGTCTGTGGCATCGGCAACCACGACAATATGGGCGGCGTGTTCCGCAATGCTGCGGCTTTCGGAGCCGTGGCCGTCCTGCTGGACGCGCAATGCTGCGACCCTTTCTACCGCAAGGCTATCCGGGTCTCGGTCGGGGCGGTGCTGCGCACCCCGATGGTCGTCGGGCTGGACGCCGTGGCCATGATCGAGGGCCTGAAGCGCGCCGGCTTCGAAGTGCTGGCCATGACCCCGGGCGCGAAGGTGACGCTTGACCGGATCGCGCGCGGTGGGCGGGTTGCGATCGTTCTGGGACCGGAAGGGCCGGGACTGTCGGACGCGGTGCTCTCGCAGTGCCTGGGCGTGGGCATTCAGATGTCGGCGGGTTTTGATTCGCTGAATGTCGCCGCCGTCAGCGCGATCGCGCTGCATCATTTCACCCGACAGGCGTGAATCGATCACCAAACCGGCATTAACGCTTTGTACATCTTGATGACGAGCCAAACCTGTGTCGGTGTGGCGGCGTCCGGGGGAGTTCAATCATGTTTGGTGGCGTTTTCGTCTTCATCCACCGCAATGCGCGCATCGCGCTGGTGGTGAGCATCGTCGCGGCGACCGTCGGCGCCGCCAGCGTCATCGGCTGGATCACCGCGCCGATCGCCTGACGAGAGGCGCGCCTCGAAGCCGGCGCAGGGCGGCCATCTTGTCCATCATTCCGGCTGAATTCGCGATGGAGGCCTGACCGGGAATCGAACCCGGGTGCAAGGATTTGCAGTCCAAAAGGGGTTGAATGAATTCAACGACCCCAAATCAAAGCGATCCAAACCTAGTCCTAACGTTATCAATGACTTACGAGATATGTGCAAAGTCCATTGAACGAGCTTTTGAGCGGATAACCTCCGACCAAAAAATTCGTGCTCGTGGGCGAACGGTCAAATTGGCGCACAGGGGGCGCTGAGCTGCTCTTGGACCGACTGACGGCCACAGTTGGCCAGGAGATGCGGGCGATGGGCTCCAGCGGTCCGAAAATGGGCATCGAGGGGCCGTCTGGGTGGGACTAGGTTTGCAACTCGGGTTCGCAGAG
>JBBQTX010000011.1:0-16870 GCA_038234475.1 Caulobacterales bacterium
GGCAAGGCCGTAGGCCAGCCGGGCCTTCTGGCTCTCCTGGCTGTAGAACCAGTCATAGCCGGCGACGGGCGCGGGACTGGATGCCGATGGCGTGGAAATTGCCGCCGTCGTCGCAGGATTCACCGTCGAACAGGCCGCAGCACCGAGCGCCAGGCCGGTCAGGAGGAGTAGGGCAGGCAGGCGCATGGGCGGGCTCCGCAATCAGCCGGAGCACAGTTCGGTGAAGCGGCGCAGCTTGGCAAGGTGGATTTGCGGAACCTCGACCGATCGACGCTGCTCGCCCACGGCCAAGCTCAGGCGGCCGTCCACGCCAAAGGCCGCGAAAACGGGGTGATCCGTGCGCAGCGCCAGCCGGACCCCGCCGCCCCGGGCGGCCTCGGCCTCGGCGACCGCCGACGCCTGGCCCGCGCTGACGCGCGCTATCCCGGCCAGTCCGGCCCCGCCATAGACGGTCAGCCGGGCGATACTGGAGCCGGGATCGCATTCGAGTGTCGTGCGCAGATTGGGGGTGTCGGGGACTTCATTGGCGAGCACGACCGGCGCAGTGTCCGCGTAAAGCGTCCACGTCCAGGTGCCGTCTGGCGGTGGAGTTTGCGCGGCGAGGGCCGCAGCGATCATCACGACGATCATGGCTCAGCCCCCCGCTGATATTCCGACCGCTGATGTGATCACATGCGCCCGCTTCCGCAATAGGCGAAGAAATCGCCGATCAGGCGGCGTTCCGGCCTTGTGGCGGCCAATTCGAAGACACCGGCTTCACCCTCGACCTGTAGCTTGCCATTGCGGACCAGTGACTGGAGGGCCGGGTCGCGGACCGAAACCCTCGCCTGGTCGGCAAGACCGCCGCTCAGCGGATCTATGGCCGCAGTCGTCATGGACGCCTTCACCAGGCCCAGCGTAGCCGGGCGGAACTCGCCATATAGGTCGGCCTCGGTCTGCCCCTTCGCGCATGTCATCATCAACGCAAGCTGGTCAGAATTCTCGACGCCGTAAGCCAATTTGGCAATGTTGCCCTCGTGGCTCAGGTGCCAACCCATCGGCGCGGCGACGGTCTGGGCGTCGGCGTTCGTCGCCTGCGACTGGGCGGCATAGGCGATCAGCCCAAGGGCGGCGACGGCGGGAATGGCGAACTTCAACATCGGAAAAACTCACGTTTGACTTGCAAACGCTGCATTTCATTAACGGTTCAACGCGTCGGTCGGATGCATTCCGGCGTCGGAGAGGCTGTGGCCGAATTATCGCTTGTTCGGCGAGCCGACGGATCCGTCAGAAGGGGCTGAAGCGCTCGACCAGTGACTGGGCGGCCGGAGCGGCCTGGACCCGGCTGATGTCGCCGCGACCGCCGTAGCTGATGCGCGCCTCGGCGATCTGGGTATGGGCGATGGTGTTGGCGGATGAGATGTCTTCAGGGCGGACGATGCCGGCCACGGTCAGTTCTCTGATCTCGCGGTTGGTGCGAACTTCCTGCCGACCCTGGATCACCAGATTGCCGTTGGCCATGACGTCGGTGACCACCGCCGCAATGGTCAGGCTGACCTTTTCGGACCGGTTCACCGAACCGGTGCCGTTGGAGTTCGACGCGCCTTCGAGGCCGACCAGATTGGCCGGGTCGAACCCGCCGGGGAAGGCCTGCCCCAAGCTGTTCTCCAGCCCGAAGAAGTTGGTGATGCCGCCGGAGATGTCGTTGGTACGGCTGCGTTGCGTCGAGTTCTGGGTTTGGGCCTGATCGTCGATATTGATGCTGACCGTGACGATGTCGCCGATCCGCCGCGCCCGCTGGTCACCGAAGAAGGTTCGAGCGCCGGTGCGCCACAAGCTGTTGGCGCTGGCGGCTCGGTCGGCCTGCTGTTGTTCGGGGCTGGGCAGATAGGCCTGGGTGGTCGGCACCAGCGCCGCCGGATAGCCGATAGGGGCCAATTCTGGGCCCCGCACCGCCTCAATGGCCGTGGAGCAGGCGCCCAGAGACAGGGCGGCAGCGGAGACAATCAGGGCGGTACGCATGGAGACTATTCCCTCTACCGGGCGGCAGATTGTTGGGGCAGGGCTGGGTGTCGGGCGGCCGGACCGGCGATGGCCTGGCCCGGGCCGACGGCAACGGCGTCGATGGTGCGGCCCGAGGTCGGGTTCAGGACCGGAAGGCGCTCGCCAACGGCGGCGTTGCGCTGGGCCCGGCCGGTGATGGTCAGGCGGATGCCGCCCGCTTCATAGGCGACCTCGATCAAATCGTTGCGGGTGATGACCCGATCGGCCTGGGCGGCGCGGACCGGGGCGGCGCGAGGCGCAGCAGGGGTCGCGACTCGGGTAGAGGCCACTTCGGCCGCAGTTGCGGGCGGTGCCACGGCGGCATTGCGCACCACGACGCGGCGCAGCCCGTTCGGATTTGCCCAGTCCAGTCCGGCCTGACGCGCCAGGCTCTGGAGCTGGCCGGCCTCGAACACGATCGACGGCCCGCTGCGTTGGCCGACCACGACCCCCGACGCCGAACCGGCACCGTCGAACAGATCGCCCAAGGTCACGGGTCCGTCGAGGTCCACGGGATTGACCTTCAGGGTCACGGGCCCGGCGATGGCCGGGATCCCGAATGCCGACATCGCGAAGGCAGCGAGGATCAGGGTCCTCATGATTTCACCTGCGCGCTGACCGACAGCATCTGGTCGGCGGTGGTGATGACCTTTGAGTTCATCTCATAGGCGCGCTGGGCGATGATCAGGGCGCTGATCTCGGCCACGGCGTCGACGTTGGAGGCCTCGGTATAGCCGTGCAGCAACTGGCCGAAGCCGACGTCGCCCGGGGTGCCGACATTGGCCGCGCCCGACGCCGCCGTCTCCATCAGCAGGTTGTCGCCGACGGCTTCCAGCCCCGCCTCGTTGAAGAAGGTGGCCAGTTCCAGCTGGCCGACGACCGACGGCTCGGTCTGGCCGGCGGTGATGACCTGGACCTGGCCCGACTTGGAGATCGAGACGTCCACTGCGTCTTGCGGGATCGAGATGTTCGGCTGGACCGCATAGCCGTCATCGGTGACCAACTGGCCCTCGCCATTCAGGGCGAAATTGCCGGCCCGGGTGAAGGCGGTCTCGCCGGATGGCAGCAGGATCTGGAAATAGCCCCGACCGTCGACGGCCAGATCGTAGCGACCGCCGGTCTGGGTCGGCGAGCCCTGTTCGGTGATGCGGTAGACGCTGCCCGCCTTGACGCCGGCACCGATCTGGATGCCGGTCGGCACGACCGTGCCCTGGCTGGACGACTGCGCGCCCATCCGTTCGACGTTCTGGTACAGCAGATCCTGGAACTCGGCCCTCTGACGCTTGTAGCCGACGGTGTTCATGTTCGCGATGTTGTTCGAGATGACCTCGACGTTCAGCTGCTGGGCGGCCATGCCCGATGCTGCGGTTCTGAGTGCGCGCATGTCTCAGTCTGCCTTTCTATGCCCGGCCCAGCCGCTCGACGGCGCGGCGGGACAGGTCGTTGGCGTTTTCGATCATCCGCGTCACGCTCTCGTAGGCGCGCTGAATCTCGATCAGGTTGGTGATTTCCAGGATTGGATTGACGTTGGAGCCTTCCAGCATGCCCTGACGCACACGGGCGTCCGTGGCGTCGAGGGCGGCCGCGTTGGAGGCGTTGCGGTACAGACCGTCGCCGCCCTTTTCGAGCGCGGCCAAGGTGTCGAAACGGACGATCGACAACCGACCGGCGGGCGTGCCGTTCTGGCTGATGGTCCCGTCGGCGGCCACCGAGGGCTCGCCCAGCGAGCGGTCGAGGATGATATCGCCGCCGTCGCCCTGGACCGCGGCCCCGGCCTGGGTCGTCAGACGGCCTTCGGGATCGAGAGTGAAGGCCCCGTCGCGGGTATAGGCCTCGCCCGCCGCGTCGCTGACCTTGAAGAAGGCACCCTCGCCCTCGATGCCGAAATCGAGATTGCGTCCGGTCTGCTCCAGCGCGGCCTGGCCGTAGTCGCGGCCGACGCCCTTGTCGAGGACGAAGCTGACGCCCGGGCGGACGAAGGCGTTTCGCGCCCGCTCGCCGACCTCGGTTCCGATCAACATCTGTTCGACCTTGAAGCCGGTCGTGTCCGCATTGGCGATATTGTTGGCCACGACGTCGAGTTCGCGGCGCAACGCCATCTGGCGTGACAGTCCGACATAGGCGGCGTTTTCCACGGGTGGCTCCTTTCGCAATCCGCCACGCAACCGCCGTGCCAACAAGGTTAACCCAGAGCCGGCGGGGGTTTGGACTGTTTCGCACTGGGCCTAGCCCGGCAGGATTTGCCGGTTCTTAGCGGCTCGTTAACCAAAAAACGGTCGAATGGAGTCTGAGATTCTAGGGGCCTTGGTGCATGTTGAAATTCGGCAAGAAGAAGGGTGCGAAGGCTGGCGAAGACGCCAACCTGCCGGCCGTCAGCGACGCGCCCGCGGCGGACGGCGAGGCAGGCGACGCACCAGCGAAAAAGAAGCTGCCTCTCTTGTTCATCGTCATTCCAGCCGCGCTTGTCGTGATGGGCGGAGGCGGTGGCGCGGCCTTCTTCCTGATGCAGCCCAAGCCTGCCGCGGCCGATGACGGGGGCCACGGAGCCGAGAAGAAGGGCGGCCACGACAAGAAAGCCGAAAAGAAGGGCGGCGATTACGGCGGTGGCGGTGGCGGCGAAGCCGATCCGTCGCTGGGGGTCATTTCCGAAGGGCCCGACGGCGTCACCTTCTACACCCTGCCCGACATGGTCGTGAATATTCAGGCCCCGGACGGACGCCCGACATTTCTCAAACTGAAGCTGACACTGGAGATGAAAGACGCCGCCCTCGCCGAGCACCTGCAAGCCGAGATGCCTCGGATGCAGGACATGTTCCAGGGCTTCCTCCGGGAGCTTCGCCCCGATGACCTGGCGGGGTCGGCCGGTAGTTTCCAGCTGCGGGCCGAGATACTGCGCCGGGTCAATCTGATTGCCGCGCCGAGCAAGGTCGATGCCGTGCTGATCGAAGAAATGCTGGTGCAGTAGGCATGACCGACGCGGCCTTCGCCGACAGCGCCGATCCCTTCGCCGAGACGGAAGATCCGCTGGCCGATCCCGGTTCGGAGGACCGTCCGTCGGCGATGTCGGAAAGGGTCCTGAACCAGGACGAGATCGACAGCCTGCTGGGCTTCGACTTGGGCGAGGGCGACGATTCCGAGCGGTCCGGCATCCGGGCCATCATCAACTCCGCGCTCGTCTCATACGAGCGGCTGCCGATGCTCGAGATCGTCTTCGATCGCCTGGTGCGATTGATGACGACGTCGCTTCGCAATTTCACTTCCGACAACGTCGAGGTCAGCCTCGACAACATCTCGTCGATCCGGTTCGGCGACTATCTAAACTCGATCCCGCTGCCGGCCATCTTGGCGGTGTTTCGGGCCGAGGAGCTGGATAACTACGGCCTGCTGACGGTCGATTCCAACCTGATCTATTCGATCGTCGACGTGCTGCTGGGCGGGCGTCGGGGCACTGCGGCCCTGCGCATTGAAGGAAGGCCCTACACCACGATTGAGCGGGTGCTGGTGCAGCGGATGGTCGAGGTCGTGCTGGCCGACGCCCGTGCCGCCTTCGAGCCGCTGACGCCGGTCCATTTCAGCCTCGACCGGCTGGAGACCAATCCACGGTTCGCCGCCATCGCGCGCCCGGCCAACGCCGCCATTCTGGTCAAGCTGCGCATCGACATGGAGGATCGCGGCGGCCGCATCGAACTGCTGCTGCCCTATGCGACCCTCGAGCCCATCCGGAAGATGCTGCTGCAGCAGTTCATGGGCGAGAAATTCGGTCGCGACAACCTCTGGGAAGGCCACTTGGCCACCGAACTCTGGACCACCGAGACAGAGGTCCGCGCGGTCCTCGACGAGCAACTGCTGCCGCTGTCGAAGGTGTTGGGACTGAAGGTCGGTGACACCCTGATGCTGAACGCCACGCCGGACAGCGACATTTCGGTCCGCTGCGGTTCGATCCCGGTGACGACCGGCAAGATGGGGCGCAAGGGCCAGCATATCGCCGTGCGCGTCGAGGGCCCGATCAGCATCGAGGCCGCGTCCAGCCTGACCAAGGGGAAACGCTGATGACCGGGCTGATTCTGGACGGCGTGCTGATGCTGCTGCTGGTCGCCGCTCTGGGTTATGGCGTGCGGCTCGAGCGCAAGCTGACGGCGCTACGCAATGGCCAGATGGCCTTTGCCTCCGCCGTCGCCGATCTGAACACGGCCGCCGGCCGCGCCGAGGCCGCGCTCGCGTCACTGCGGGCCTCGGGACAGGAGACCGACCTGCTGCACGACCGCATTCTCAAGGCCCGCGAGGTAAAGGCTCAGCTGGAGGCCCTGATCGCCCGGGGCCCAACCTCGCCCGCAGAAGCGCCGCGTCAGGCCGCTACACCGAGACTGCAGCCTGTCCCAGCGGCCACCGTCGCCGGCACCGCCGACCACGAGCGTACCGCCCGTATGGCCGCCTTGGCGGAGCGTATCCAGGGCATAGCCGCGCCGGCCCTGCGCGGAACCGCGCCGGTCGCCGCCATCCTCGGCGCGCTGACTGCCAACCAGTCCGGTAACCAGTCCGCGAAGCCAAATCTCAATCCGATCCGGCGCAACATGGACGAAGACCTCTTCGCCGCCTGACCTTCCATTCTCGCCCGATGCCCGCCGCGCGGCGCCGGGTGACTTGAGGGCCTTTTCGAGTAGCCGATCATGAGCAAGATTCCCCGCCTGTTGCCGCTGATCGCCGTCGCCATCGGCGGGGTCGTCGTCGTCCGCGCGGTCGGCGTCGCCCCCGGCCTGTTCGAGGGTGCCAAGGCCTGGGCCGAGGAAGCCGCGCCCGCCGCCGCGTCACCCGCGGCGACCCCGGCACCAGCGGTCTGCGCCCTGACGTCGGAGCAACTGGCCCAGCAGGCCGGGATATCGCCCGCAGAACTGCGCATCATCCAGTCGCTGTCCGCCCGCCGAACCGAGCTGGACGCCCGCGACGCCGACTTCGCCTCGATGCTGCCGCTGATGGCCACGGCCGAGCAGAAGCTGGATGCAAGGGTCGCGGCGCTGGAGGCCGTCAAGGCCGAGGTCCGGGTGCTGCTGGGTCAGGTCGGCGAGCAGGAGAAGGCCGAGACAGACCGGATGGTCGCGGTCTATTCCGCCATGCGGCCGCGCGAGGCGGCCCGGGTGTTCGCGACGCTGGACGACGATGTCCGCCTGCCGGTCGCCGCCGCGATGCGCCCCCGATCACTGGCCGCCATCATGGCCCAAATGGAGCCCGCGGCTGCGCGCAGCCTGACCGAAAAGCTGGCCCGCCGCTTCGACGCCCGGCGTGAACTGGCGGCCCGGGCTGTTGCCGCCGCGACGGGTCCGGTGCCGGACACCTCCCCCCCGGCACCGGCAGCGGTACCTGCTACGACGGCCGCCGCACCACCGGCGTCGGCAACGCCCATAGCGACACAGCCGCCCGCCACTCAGCTCGCCGCTCAACCAGCCGCCGCCCGACCGGCTCGCCGTCCGCCCGCACGGCGACCCGAGCCGAGACCGGCTGTGCGTCGCGCCGCCCCACCAGCGACCACGCCCGCGCCGGCCACTGCCGAACCGGCCGGCGAGCGGCCGTATCAGCCGCCGGCCGCGACGGGACCGGCCACCCCACGCCAGTCGGTGCAATAGCGGTTCGGACCGCAGCGTATCGGTCATCTCCGATCGAGAGCCAAGAAAAAGGGCCGCGTCCTTGCCGGACGCGGCCCTTGGTCGTCGAATCGGCAGACCGACCTATTCGATGTCTTCGTTCAACAGGCCGACCTTGTAGAAACCATTCTTCTGCAGGTCGTTCATGACTTCCATGAACGAGTTGTACTTCACTTCGGCGTCGGCGCGGACGAAAACGCGTTCCTCGGTGCAGGGATCGCCGCCCAAGGCCACGCATACGTCGGCGGCGAGGGTCTCGATCGTGGTCTGACGCTCGGCTATGAAAATCGAGCCGGTTTCCTGGATGGTGATGTAGACCGGATCCTTCTGCTCGGTCGGGTCCAACGGCGGCACCGCCGGCGGCAGGTCTAGCTTGATCGACACGGTGGCCAGTGGCGCCGACACCATAAAGATGATCAGCAGCACCAGCATGATATCGACGAACGGCGTGACATTGATGTCAGCGTTCTGCTCGATGACCTTGCCGCCCTGGCCACCCGGCCCGGAAAGTTTGGCGCCCATGCGCTGGTTCTCCATCATGCCCGGCGCGAAATGCGCGGAGCGTCACCGAAAGCTCAGATCGTCTCTTGGCGTTCCCGAACGGGCTTGTAAAGCGGGTTCGACCCCTGAAGGGTTCCCACAAGCGCGATCCGTCGAAAATACACCCGTCAGGCGAACGGTTCAGCCCTTGGCCAGCTTCAGGAACCGGTCCTTCAGCGCGGCGTCGGACTTGAAGGCTCCAGTGAACCGGGTGGTGATGGTCGAAACGTGGCGGTGATGAACGCCGCGCGTGGTCATGCACTGGTGTTCCGCGTCGATCATGATCGCCACGCCGGCCGGCCGCAGATGCACATCGATGGCCTCGGCGATCAGTTGAGTCAGCGTCTCCTGCGTCTGCAGACGGCGGGCGAAGATCTCGACCACCCGAGCCAGCTTGGAGATACCGACTACCTTTTCGGTGGGGATGTAGGCAACATAGGCCTTGCCCAGGAACGGGGCCATGTGGTGCTCGCAGTGGCTCTCCACCTCGATGTCGCGAAGCAGGACCATGTCGTCGTAGCCCTGCACGTCCTCGAAGGTCCGGCTCAGTTCCTTGGCGACATCGGCGTCATAGCCGTCGAACCACTCGCCATAGGCATCGACCACGCGTCGCGGCGTATCGATCAGGCCCGGACGGTCCGGATTGTCACCGGCCCAGGCCAGCAGGGTGCGAACGGCCTTCAGCGCCTCGTCGCGGGACGGACGCAGGACGGCGTCATTGTCACTGACCAGGGCGGGGGCGGTCGGGGTGGCGCTCATCGATCGATCTTCAACGGCTCAGTAGCGCCGGGACGATGGTCCCGGATGGTCGCGCGCCGCTCTCCCTAATCTGCGCCGGTCTGCTGTTCGCAGGGGCACCCAATCGGCTATATGGGCGATCCAGTCCATCTCGCAAGAAAACCAAGGTAACCGCTGCATTATGCCGCTGACGCTCCACGACACCCTGCAGCGCGAAAAGCGCGTGTTCCAGCCGCGCGATCCGAGCCGGGTGACCCTCTATGTCTGCGGTCCGACAGTCTATGACTTCGCCCATATCGGCAATGCCCGCCCGCCGGT
Source organism: Caulobacterales bacterium (assembly GCA_038234475.1). Taxonomy (GTDB): domain Bacteria; phylum Pseudomonadota; class Alphaproteobacteria; order Caulobacterales; family Caulobacteraceae; genus Brevundimonas. The sequence goes on from JBBQTX010000011.1 coordinate 9,255, forward strand.
GGTGTTCGACGTTCTGGTGCGTCTGTTGCGGCGTGAGTACGGGGCGGACAGCGTCGTCTATGCCCGCAACGTCACCGACGTGGACGACAAGATCAACACCAGAGCCGCCCGCGAGGGTACGCCGATCGGCGATGTCACCGCCCGGTTCGAGGCCGCCTATCTGGAGGACATGGCGCGGCTGAATGTGTCGCCGCCGGACCTGGCACCGCATGTGACCGATCACATGGACGCCATCGTGGGCCAGATCGGCGCCATCCTGGACCAGGGGTGCGCCTATGCCGCCGAGGGCCATGTGCTGTTCGACGTCTCGTCCTATGAAAACTACGGGCGGCTGTCGGGCCGCAACCTGGACGACATGATCGCCGGTGCCCGGGTCGAGGTCGCGCCCTACAAGAAGAACCCGCACGATTTCGTGCTGTGGAAACCGTCGAAGGTGGGCGAACCAGCGTGGCCGTCGCCTTGGGGCGAGGGTCGGCCGGGCTGGCATATTGAATGCTCGGCGATGATCGAGGAGACGCTGGGTCTGCCGATCGACATCCACGGTGGCGGCATCGACCTGGTGTTTCCGCACCACGAGAACGAGATCGCCCAAGGGGTCTGCGCCCACGGCCATGCGCATGAGCCCGAGGCCCATGCGGAATACAGCCGCTACTGGATGCACAACGGCTTCCTGACCGTCGACGCGGAGAAGATGTCCAAGTCCGTCGGCAATGTCCTGTTACTGCATGATCTGGTGCAGAACATGCCGGGCGAGGTGGTGCGCTGGGCCTTGCTGAGCGCCCACTATCGCCAGCCGCTGGACTGGAGCCAGTCTCTGCTGGACCAGAGCCGCAAGGCGCTGGACCGGCTGTACCGCGTGCTGCGCGACGCCGAGCGGGAGATCGGTTCCGACGTGATCTCGAAGGCTCGGGAAGACGCCAGGACGTTTGTCCCGCCCGTCTACGAGTACGATTTGTTGGAAGCGCTTGAAGACGATCTGAACACGCCCGAGGCCATCGCCGAATTGTTCTCGATCGCGAGCACGGCGAGGACGCTGTTGATGAGCGGCCTGCGCGAGCCGGAGTCGCGACCGGCTTTGGCGATGGCTTGTGGAAGCCTCATCGAGATGGCTGGTCTGCTCGGCGTTCTTCAGACGAGCCCAGCCGACTGGTTCGCGGCGGGTGTGTCCGACGACCTTCGAACTGAGGTCGAGACCCTGCTGGAACAGCGCGCCGCCGCACGCTCGGGCAAGGACTGGCCCGAGGCAGACCGCATCCGCGACCGGCTGAATGCGCTGAACATCGTGGTGATGGACGGCCCGATGGGCGCGACCTGGCGGGTGAAGGCCTGAAGCCGATCAGGTGATCCGCTTGGCCGAAACCGGGTCGCTGGCAGGAAAGGTCTCCTCCAGCCCCTCATCCAGCAGAGCCTCTTGGCGATCCTCCGATGCGCGGTCCTTCTCGCGCAGTTGATCCGGCTTGCCGTGTTCGCGCGCGGCCTTCCTCGCGTGCGGCGCCTCGGGATCGCAGTCATCGCGGGAGGAGGGAGTGGTTTGATCGGGGTTGGTGGTCATGTCGGCCCTCACGTCGCGGGGTGATCTTCGTCGCCGTCCGGGCCGTAGCCCAGGTCGGCGATGTCGTCGTCGGACAGGGTCTTGGCTTCCCAGTGGGCGGCGCTGGCCTGGGCCCCGCGCGCATTCTCCATCAGGCCGGAATAGACCAGCTCGACCTCGTCGGCGCTGTGCCCGCCTGCGCTCTCGGCGTCGATCTCGGTCAGCCGTTCGCCGTCGACGCCCAGAAGGGCGTCGGCCTCGGCCTCAATGCCCGACGCGCCCAGGATCTCATCCAGATCGTCCTCCTCGTCCTCGTCGAAATCATCCTGATCGGCGTCGCCGTCGGCTTGGGTGACGTCCAGCACCGGGTCGGCCTCGTCCAGCAGGATGTCGCCGTCGCCCTCATCGTCGATGTGGGTTTCGTCAAAGACTTCTGACTGTTCTTGATCGTCCGAATAATTGTCGATTTCGGGCATGGAGGCCTCCCTGTTCGGAAGATCAACGTCCCGGCGCTATCCGGCGTTCCCCCTAGCGACCGCCTCGTCCAGGGCCACGCGCATGCGGTCGATCGCGCCCTCCCAAGCGTCGAAGCTGTCGCGCCGGAAATAGCGGAGGTGCGGGTAGAAGGGGTATTTGTCCGTGGCCAGAAAATGCCAGTCATCCGGGGCTGTGATCATCCACGCAGTAGCCCCGACCGCCGCCGCCAGATTGGTCCCGGCAATGCCCGGGCCGATGACCAGATCCAGGGCAACCGACAGCGCGGCTACATCCTCAAGGTCGTCCTTCAGATTGATCGGCGGGGTCCAGATCGACACGCCCGCGGCCTCGGCCGCCGCCAGGTCTTCCGATACGTCGCCGCACTGCAGGTTGACCATCAGCGCGCCGGGGGTGGTCAGCACCGGACGCCAGCGCTCGAAGCTGGAGAAGTAGCGTGCGCGCGACCCGGTCAGCACCAGGCTCTTCCAGTGCAGCCCGACCTTCAGGCCCGGCCCCAGCTTGTCCAGTTCGGCCTTCCAAAAGGCGACCTTTTCGGGATCGGCGGCCAGATAGCCGCGCCGGTCCGGGAAGGCGTCCGCCGAAGAGCGGAACACCGCCAGCATGGAGGCCATCGGTATCCAGGCGTCGATCCCGGCATCGCCGGCCTCGACCATCTCTTCGATGAACGGGACATAGCGGGTGATCCGGCCCTCCAGCTTGACCGCCCGGTGGCCGCCGACGACGGCTGTCGGAAACGTGCGCTGGAACAGGCCGATCAGTCGGGTCTCGACCGCCACGAAGACCTGGCCGTCCGGTCCCACCGCCTCGATGGCGTCGCCGATGCAGGTGCCGAACACCATCTCGTCGGCGATGCCCTGCTCGCCGACGATAACCAGCCGTTTGCCGGCGATGCCGTCCAGCCGGCCGTCCCAGCGCGGCGCGTCAATCGCGACCCGCATCGAGTCCGGCAGATGGGGATCCAGCCGCACCTCGTAGGTTTCGAAGCCTTCCGGAATTCGGCCCAGGGTCATCAGCAGCATGGCCCGGGCCATGGTCATCATGGCGCGCTCGTACGGGCTCTCGGCTCCGGGAAGGGCGGCGTCGAGATCGTCGAGGGCTCCGACGGCGTCACCCAGCGGCTGGCGCGCATTGGCCCGGTTGTAGCGCGCCTTGGCGAAGGCCGGATCATGCCGCAGCGCCTCGTCGAAGAAGGTCAGCGCCGTGCCCATGTCGCCTTGGTCGCTGAGCACCGTGCCAAGCGTGTTCCACAGTACCGGCGACTCGGGCTCGACCCCCAGCATGGCCCGCAGGGTCTCGACCGCATCGCCATAGCGTTTCTGGTCACGCTGTACGCAGGCCAGATTGTTGGACGCCTCGACATGACCCGGTTCGGCGGCAAGATATTTCAGCAGCAGCTTTTCGGCGATATCGAGATAGCCCATCTGCTGCGCCAGCCGGCCGAGGTCGTGGGCGACGTCGGTCTCGTTCGGCAGCAGCTTCATCGCCGCCTCATAGGCCATCAGGGCCTGACCCAGATCGCCCGACTTCTCGCGGCAAATCGCCAGGACGTGCCACGCCAGGCCGTTGGTCTCGTCCATTTTCAGGGCGTCGAGCGCCCGCTTGCCGCCGAGGGCGAAATCCCCGGAGCGGATGGCCATCAGGGCCGCCTTCAGCTTCTCGAGCGCCTTGCGTTGGGCCTTGGCCGCCAGTTTCGGATTGGCCAACTGATGCGACAGCTTGCGGAGGGCCTCGGGCGAGGCAGAATCGCCGGCGACACCCTGGGCGGCGGGGGCTAGTCCGTGGACCTGTTCAGGCGAGAGTTCGACAGCGGACATGCATCATTCCTGCGCGACCCACGATGCTTGCCGCAGCGGCTCACAAGACATGGTTAACCACGTTTGTTTAGCGTGCGTTGGTTCCCGGCTTCCTAACGTCGACTCGGGCCTGTCAGGAGACGCTCTCGTATGCCGCTGAAGTTGTCGCTCAAGCCGGGCGAGAAATTCGTCCTCAACGGTGCCGTCGTGCAGAACGGCGACCGCCGCGGCGTGCTGATCCTGCAGAACAAGGCGTCGGTGCTGCGCGAGAAGGACATCATGCAGCCCGAAGACGTGAACAGCCCGGCCCGGCGCATCTATTTCCCGGTCATGATGATGTATCTGGACGAGGCTGGAGCCGCCCGGGTCTATGACGAATTCGCGCTGCGCCTGACCGAATTCATGGGTGTGTCCCGCAACCCGCAGATTCTGTCTGACTGCGTGGCGACATCGCGGCATGTGATGGCGCGCGAATACTACAAGGCATTGATGACGGCCCGGAAACTGGTCGAATACGAGGAAGATCTGGCGAATGTCGCTGCAGGCGTACAAGACCGCGGCCACGCGGACTGAAAATCCGCGTGAGATGGAGTATCGGCTGTTCGGGCAGGTGACCCGGGCGTTGATGCATGCCTCGACCGTGGAGTCGATCGATGTCGCCACCCGGATCGACGCCCTGGACTGGAACCGGCGCCTGTGGTCGGTCCTGGCGACCGACTGCGCCAATCCCGACAACGCCATGGACAAGGCACTCAGGGCCCAGATCATCTCCATCAGCTTGTTCGTCAGCCGTTATTCGTCGGCGGTGATGCGGGGTGAAGACGATTTCGAAGCCCTGATCGACATCAACAAGATGGTGATGCAGGGCCTCGCCGGCCCGGGAACTGCCCAAGCGGCGTGATCCGCCTGCGGTAGGCAAGTGGCGTCAATCCAGCCCGGCGATACCTGCCCGGTGTCGTCCCCATTCCTTTCAGAACCAGGAAATCGCTAGGGAATTTCCGATTATCGGTGAGGCCCGCTTCTTGCGTGAGCGTGCGCGAACCAGAACCGGTTCTGCGGCCAGAAGGCCGTTCCCCAACCGACCAGAATGGAAGGACCCCCCGATGTCATTGTCGGTGAACACCAACGTGGGTGCGCAAGTCGCACTCCAGAACCTGAATGCGACCAACGCCCAACTGGCGATCACGCAGAACCGGATCAACACCGGCAAGTCTGTCGCGACCGCCAAGGACAACGGTGCCATCTGGGCTATCGCCCAGGGGCAACGTGCCGATATCGGGGCGCTGGGAGCTGTGAGACAGTCGCTCGACCGTGGCATCGCCGCGGTGGATGTGGCCCTGGCGGCAGGCGAGACGGTCTCCGACCTCTTGCTTCAGTTGAAGGAGAAGGCACTTTCGGCGACCGACACGTCGCTCAAGACTGCGGCCCGCGCCGCGTTGAACGAAGACTTCAAGTCCCTTCGTGACCAGATCGCCTCGGTCACCGGGAACGCCGATTTCAACGGGGTCAACCTGCTGAAGACCGGCGCCACCGGTTTTGCGGCCCTGGCCAATGTCGCGGGGACTTCCTCCCTGACGGTGAGCGCCGAGGTGCTCGCCCTGGGCGGCGCCAACGTGACGCTGACCACCACGCAGTCGATCGACACCCTGACCAAAGCGGTCGCGTCCCTTACGGTCGTGACCGCCTCCATCGAAAGGGTCTCCGCCTCGCTCGCGCGGCTGGGCACCAAGTCGAAGGCGCTCGAAACCCACCAGACGTTCGTCGGCAAGCTGACGGACGCGCTGGAGGCGGGCGTGGGCAATCTGGTCGACGCCGATCTGGCGAAGGAAAGCGCCAAGCTCCAGTCGCTGCAGACCAAGCAGCAGCTGGGTGTTCAGGCTCTGGGCATCGCCAACCAGACCCCTCAACTCGTGCTGTCGCTGTTCCGCAGCTGATCGGGTTCGAACAAGCGCCGGAGGGGGAAACCCCTCCGGCGTTTCGTCTGACTTGGTCAGCCGATCAGGCCCGTCCACCAGTTCCAGGTCATCATGAACACGCGGCTGATCACCTCCCATGCCAGCCAGACGAAGGCGGTGAAGCCCGCCACGCCAAGCCAGCCGGCGAGGATCAGCACCCCGTCCTTCTGCATCAGGCCGAAGCCGAACAGGGCGATGAACAGCGAGGGGAACAGGTTGCCGCCGAAGATCGGCAGCATGACGATGACGCACAGAACGGTGCAGACCAGTCCGATCATCACTTCGGACGCCTCGTTGGTCATGACCGACAGTCGCGGCTTCGAAAGCCTTTCGACCAGTCTCAAGGGCTTGCTCACCTTGTCCGAGGCCGCGCGGTAGTTGGCCCGCGAGATACTGCCCTTGAGGGCCCAGGCCGGCATCCATAGCTGGTCGCGCCGCAGGACCAGCTGGACGCAGATCAACAGCAGCGGCGCGCCGAGTATTGTGGTCGATCCCGGGATGGGAGAGGCCGCCGCGTTCAGCAGGCCGAGGAACACCATCAGCGCGCCGAAGCCGCGCTCGCCGAATGCGTTAACCAGTTCGCCGAGATACAGTTTGGGGTCGTCTTTGACCCCCAGGTCCTCGAGCACCTGCGAGAACGTCCTGGCATCGTTCTGGTAATCGTAGTCGGGCATCAGCGTCGGGGTCCGGACGGGGATGACCCGATCTAGGCGTGACCGCCGCCCCGCGCCAGTTAAGAAACGTCCATCGCGGTCAGGCGATCCCGTCGAACCAGTCCAACCCGACGCCGAAACCGGCCACGATCAGCTTCCACGCCAAAAACAGCACCGTGATCGATACGGCCGTGGTCAGCCATCCCAACAGCACCGCCAACCCGTCGCGTTGCATCACGCCCAACGCGAAAAAGCCGATGGCCACGGCCGGTATCAGATTGCCGCCGAAGATCGGCAGCACCAGCACCGCCGACAGGAACAGGCAGGCAAGGCCGATCATGCCCTGACCGAACGGGCTGGTCAGGAAAAACAGCCGGGGTCGTGACACCGCTTCGGTCCATTTCAGCGGCTTGATGAAGCGGGCGCTGAGACTGCGGAACGTCCGGCGGTTGATCGACACCCTTTCGGCCCAGCGCGGCACCCACAAGGTCTCGCGGCCCAGTGCCAGTTCCAGCGACAGCAGCAGCAGCGGGGCCCCGGTCAGGGTGGTCCCGCCCGGAGGCCACGGCAGCATGTTGATCAGGGCGAAGAGGAACATCACCGGCCCGAAGGCGCGGTCTCCGAACGCCTCGACGATCTCGCCCAGACAGAGTTTCTCGGCCGGTCTCGACGACAGGATATGCAGCACGTCCGAAAACGCCCGCGGTCGACCGGTCGAGGTCTGGGTCAGGGTCATGGGCGGACGCTAGCCGCAGCGTGTGACGTCGTCACCTTCGCTCGCGCGGGCGGGGCACAGTGCTCAGCTCCCCAACAACTCGCGCCCGATCAGGAAGCGGCGGATCTCGTTTGTCCCGGCGCCGATGTCGTACAGCTTGGCATCCCTCACTAGCCGTTCGACCGGCCATTCCTTGGTGTAGCCTGCACCGCCGAGGGCCTGAACCGCTTCGAGGCTGACCTTCACGGCGTTTTCGGAGGCCAGCAGGATGGCACCGGCGGCGTCATAGCGGGTGGTCTTGCCCTGGTCGCAGGCACGAGCCACGGCATAGACATAGGCGCGGGCGCTGTTCAGCGCGACGTACATGTCGGCGACCTTGGCCTGCATCAGCTGGAAGCTGCCGATGGCCTTGCCGAACTGTTTGCGCTCGCGGAGGTAGGGCAGGACCACGTCCAGCGCCGCCTGCATGAT
>JBBQTX010000012.1:0-16734 GCA_038234475.1 Caulobacterales bacterium
GGCGGCTGGAGACGACGCTGCGATGCACCCAGGCCACCGCCCCTTCGGGATCGCAGATCTTGCGCCAGTCCGTCGTCTCAGCCACGACCTGCACCGGCAGGCCAGAGGCCCGGTATTCCCACCGGATCCGGTAGTCGAGGCCCGGACCGGCCCGGGCCCGGACCTCGTCGGACTTCAACGACAGCCAGCGGGGCACCGGCTGGCCGCTGGGAGTCGGACGCCCGTCCGGCATGGTGTTGCCGGCCCCGGCCATGACGGCCACGACCAATGCGGCCGTGGCGACAGCCAGCCTTTGGAAGCGGGAGCGAGCTTTGCTAGACACCGTCTGCATCCCTGAGATCGAAGGATTCCAATGTCAGCGCCCAGGCTTAAGGTCGTGTTAACCAGTCTCCTTCCGGACGCGGTCGAAACGCGGATGCGTGAACTGTTCGACGCCGAGCTGAACCTCACGGATGCGCCGATGGACCGCGCAACGCTGGAGGCGGCTGTGCAGCGCGCCGATGTGCTGGTCCCGACCATCACCGACACCATCGACGCCGCGCTGCTGACCACCGCCGGCGGGCAACTGAAGATGATCGCCAGTTTCGGGGCGGGTGTGGACCATATCGACATCGACGCCGCCGTCGGCCGGGGCCTGATCGTGACCAACACCCCCGGCGTCCTGACCGAGGACACCGCCGACCTTGCCATGAGCCTGATCCTGGCCGTCAGCCGGCGCATCGTCGAGGGCGCGCAGGTGGTCGCGGACGGCCGGTTCGAGGGCTGGACCCCGACCTGGATGTGCGGACGCAAACTGTGGGGCAAGCGGCTGGGTATCGTCGGCATGGGCTGCATCGGCCAGGCGCTGGCCCGGCGGGCGAAAGCGTTCGGGATGCAGGTCCACTATCACAATCGCAAACCCGTCCCGGCCCTGATCGCCGAGGAGTTGGGGGCCACATACTGGGACGATCTGGACCAGATGCTGGCGCGGATGGACCTGATCTCGCTGAACTGTCCGGCGACGAAGGACACCCACCACCTGCTGTCGGCCGACCGGCTGGCCCGGCTTCAGCCGCACGCCATCCTGATCAATACGGCGCGCGGCGAACTGATCGACGAGGCCGCCCTGGCCGGTGCCGTCGCACGGCGGGAGATTTCCGGGGTCGGGCTGGACGTTTACGAGAACGAGCCGGCCATTCATCCGGGCCTGCTGGGCCACGCCAATGTCGTGCTGCTGCCGCATCTTGGCTCCGCCACGCTGGAAGCGAGGCAGGACATGGGGGACCGCGTCATCGCCAACATCCTGACCTTCCGCAACGGCCACAGACCGGCGGACCGTGTCATTCCCGCCATGCTCTGAACGTCGGGGCTTGACGGACCCCGGAACCTTGGGTTGGTAGCTTGCTGCAAGTGTCGGGGGCGTTCCAATGACATCGGGATTGAACACAGCCGCGCGCGCGGCCCTGTCGCGGCGCAGACTGCTGGCGGGTACCGGTGCCTTGGCGGGCCTCGCCGCGTTCCGACCTCTCCCGGCGTTGGCGCAAGCCGCATCGGCGGTGACGCCCTATCCGCTCGCCACCTTCTTCGCGCCGTCGAAGACCCGCAACGCGACCCTGTCGCCGGACGGCCGCCGCATCGCCATCCTTGAGCAGCTCGGCTCCGAGGACGAGCCCGTCGGCGTCATCGATATGGTCCAGTCCGACGATCCCGAGGGGCCGCGACACCGGATTCAACTGGGTGCCATCGAGACCGAGGGGCTGGAATGGGGCAACAACGACCGCCTGCTTGTGAGGGTAGCGATCAAGGGAAACACCGGCACCCGTTCGGTGACCGGAAGCAACCGCCGGGTCGAGGGGATCGAATTCATGTCCCGACGAATCATCTCTGTCGGCGCCGACGGGAGCAGCCCCGCCGTCATGTTCCAGGATCAGCGTCAGCGGATGCGCTACAGCCTCGACATGGGCCGTGTCATCGATCTCCTGCCCGAGGATGCCGACCACGTTCTTATGACGGCCTGGGAGCGCGACGGGGTGCTGGGTCTGCACAGGGTCAACATCAACACCGGATCGGCCGAACGGATCGAACGCGGCGGTTCGGGGACCTACGGCTGGCAGACCCAGGGCGGGGTCGCGGTGATGCGGTTCGACCTGAATTCCCGCGCCACGATGCAGACCATACTGGCGCGGGCACCGGGAGAGACCGAGTGGAAACTGGTCCGTCGCTCGCGGTTCGTCGACGCGCCGGACTTTTCATGGGTCGCCGAGACCGATCGGCCCGGCGTGGTGCTGGTGACCGCACGCATGGAGGGTGAGGACACCGAGACGGTTCGCGAGATGGACCTGACGACCCTGACCTTCGGTGCGCCGATGAACAGTCGCGCGAACCGCGACGTGCTTTACGGTCTCAGGGACTCGGCCAGCAGATACCTCGGTGCCGCCTACTATGGCGAGCGGCTCGAATACGCCTTCACCGAACCGGCGATGGCGGTGCACCACCGCGCCCTGAACCGGTTCTTCGAGAACGACTGCGATGTCCATCTGACCGACGTCGATCTGGCCCGAAACCGCTTCATCGCCTATGTCACCGGTCCCCGGGAACCCGGGGCCTGGTTCTTCTACGACAAGACCGCGCGGGCGATCGTCCCCGTCGGGGCTACCCATGTCTTCGACATCGGCCGGCTCGCCCCCATGGAGACCCTGCAGGTCCAGACCCGCGACGGGGCGACGATCGAGGCCTATCTGACAGCGCCCCCCGGAGGACAGCCTGGCCCTCTGGTGGTTCTGCCGCATGGCGGACCCGAAGTTCGCGACACGCGGGGCTGGGACCGGCAGGTCCAGGGGCTGGCCTCGCAGGGCTGGTGGATCCTGCAACCCAATTTCCGCGGCTCCGGCGGCTATGGTCTGGGCTTCGCCAGCGAGGGCTGGAAGCGCTGGGGCGACCGGATGCAGGAGGACGTCGAGGACGCCGTGGCCCAGGCCATCGCCCTGCGCGGCCTGGACGCCGGCAAGGTCGCCATCATGGGCACCAGTTACGGCGGCTATGCCGCCCTCATGGGCGCGGTGCGTCGTCCCGACCTGTACAGGGCGGCGATCTCGATCTGCGGCGTCGGGGATCTTCCCGACATGCTGGCTTGGGAGAATCGCGAGGACGACACGCCCGGCAAGCCGATCTACGACTTCTGGACCAAACGCATCGGCGACCCCCAAGTCATGGGCCCGGCCCTGGAGCAGGCCTCGCCCCGGCGTCGGGTCGGCGAAATCGTCTGTCCCGTCCTGCTGGTCCACGGCGTCGACGATACGGTGGTGCCCGTGGTCCAGTCCCGCCGGATGCGCGACGCGCTGCGCGGCGCCGGCAAGACCGTCGAACTGGTGGAAATCCCTGAGTTCGGTCACGCGGACTGGCCGGACTCGCAGGAACTGACCCTGATGACCCGTTACGTCGCCTTGCTGCGTCAGGCCTTCGCCTGAAGCGAAGTCCCGGCGCACACAAGACAGTTCGTATCGGCGGCGACGGCGACGGTCCGCGCCGTTCCAGCAAGGCCGTCGTAGATCATCAGGCGGCCCGTCAACGCCGCGCCCGCGCCGGTGATCAGCTTGATCGCCTCCAGCGCGGCCATCGATCCGACCACCCCGGCCAAGGCCCCCACCACGCCGACACGGGCGCAGGTCTCGGCGTCGGGCGGAATGTCCGGCACGAGACAGCGATAACAGGGACGGCCCCGGAACACCCCGACCTGCCCGCTCCATCGTCCCAATGCCCCCGATACAAGGGGGATGCCGGCGGCTACGCTGGCGGCGTTGACGGCGAAGCGGCTGTGAAAATCGTCCGTTCCGTCGATGACGACATCGCAGTCCGCGACAAGCCGTCCGGCATTGGCCGCTGTCAGACGCTCGGCGACCGGCTCGAGCGCGACGTGGGGATTCAGCGCCGCCAACGTCTCGGCACCCGCGTCCACCTTGGCGAGGCCAAGGTCGGCATTACCGAACAGGACCTGGCGCTGCAGGTTGGACAAGGCCACATCATCGTCGTCGATCAGACGCAGGGTTCCGACGCCTGCAGCGGTCAGGTACAGGGCCGCCGGCGCGCCCACCCCACCCAGACCGATCAGGCCGACCCGCGCGGCCTTCAGCCGCTGCTGTCCGGGTCCTCCGACCTCGGCCAGCACCAGGTGCCGCGCATAGCGTTCGATTTCGTCGTCTGAGAAGCTCACCCGTCCCCGTTAGGGCGTCAAGGCGATCACGTCACGCGTCCAGGCGGCCTTGCGCATCTGCAGCAGGGCTTCGGCCTCGTCGGCCGTGATGCGGGAAATGCACGCCAGGCCGATGTGGCCCAACAGGGCTTCGGGATCGCCGCACAGGCCCATCGGCTCGTCCAGACGGCGCGCCGGAATCGGCATGTCCGACAGGATGCGGACGCCTGTGTGGCGCGGGTCGACCAGAAGGCGGCGGACAAGCCGGTCCAGGTCGCCCCGCCCACCCTCGAGCGCCTGAAGGATGTGTCCGCGATGAAACAGGACGCAGCCGGAGATATGGTCGCGACGATTGTTGCGCACGGAGACGCCCAGTATCTGGGCGACGGAGAGCGTCGAGGCACCGGTCGCGCCAACAGCCTCGCTTGTGTAAATCACGCGATGAAGCACGTTGCTTTCCCTCATAACCATGTTGTGGGGTTATTTTTTACATCTTAACCCTATACATCGGCGATAATGCGGCTTCGCTGCCCGTTGTTTCGCTGTCGTTTTCGCCTTGCCTCGCCACATTCCCGTCGCCATGTGAAACGGATGAGCAGCGCGAACCCGAACTTTCCCGACTGGCACGGCACGACCATTCTGGCCGTGCGCAAGGACGGCCGAACCGTCATCGCCGGCGACGGTCAGGTCTCCATGGGACCGACCATCGTCAAGGGGGCGGCGCGCAAGGTACGGGTGCTGGGAGGCGGCAAGGTGCTGGCCGGCTTCGCCGGCGCCACCGCCGACGCCTTCACCCTGATCGAACGGCTTGAGGCCAAGCTGGAACAGTATCCGGACCAGCTGGCCCGCGCCTGCGTCGACCTGGCCAAGGACTGGCGCACCGACCGCTATCTGCGGCGGCTGGAGGCCATGCTGCTGGTCGCGGACCGGGACGCCATATTCACCGTCACCGGGGTCGGCGACGTGCTGGAGCCCGAGCATGGCGTCGCCGCCGTCGGTTCCGGCGGCAATTTCGCTCTCGCGGCGGCCCGCGCCCTGAGCGACCACACCGATCTGGATGCCGAGACCATCGCCCGGCGCGCCATGGCGATCGCGGCGGACATCTGCGTCTACACCAACGGTCATCTCACGGTTGAGACCCTGGACTAAGGCGCTCGCGGCGCGGTCGCCTGCCGGTCGAGCGGCCGATTTCAGCGCCCGCCGCCCCATCCCCCTCCCCCCGGGGGCTGAGCCGCCCTATGTGCTCCTGATGACCGAACTCTCTCCCCGCGAAATCGTCTCCGAACTGGACCGGTTCATCGTCGGCCAGGACGACGCCAAACGTGCCGTGGCCGTGGCCCTGCGAAACCGCTGGCGGCGCAAACGCGTGCCCGACGACCTGCGCGACGAGGTCACGCCCAAGAACATCCTGCTGATCGGGCCCACCGGGGTCGGCAAGACCGAGATCGCCCGGCGCCTCGCGCGGCTCGCGGGCGCGCCCTTCCTGAAGGTCGAGGCGACCAAATTCACCGAGGTCGGCTATGTCGGCCGCGATGTCGATCAGATCATGCGCGACCTCGTCGAGGCGGCACTGGTCATGGTGCGCGACAAGCGCCGCGCCGGGGTCACGGCACGGGCGGAAGCCGCCGCCGAGGACCGCATACTGGACGCCCTGGTCGGGCCGGGATCCCAACCGGCGACGCGAGAGAGTTTCCGCAGGAAGCTGCGCGCCGGCGAGATGGACGACAAGGAGATCGAACTGTCGCTGGCCGACACCGCCTCGCCAATCCAGGGCCTGGACATCCCCGGTGGCGGCAATGTCGGCATGATCAATCTGTCGGAGATGCTGGGCAAGCTGGGCGGCGGACGGACGAAGGCTGTGAGGCTGCTGGTCCGCGACGCGGCGAAGCCGCTGGTCACCGAAGAGAGCGACAAGCTGCTGGATCAGGAAAGCCTGACCACCGAGGCATTGCTGCTGGCCGAGAACGACGGCATCGTCTTCATCGACGAGATCGACAAGGTCGCCGGACGTTCGGATCGCTCGGGGGGCGACGTGTCCCGCGAAGGCGTCCAGCGCGACCTGTTGCCCCTGATCGAGGGCACGACGGTGTCCACCAAATACGGGCCGGTGAAGTCCGACCATGTGCTGTTCATCGCCTCGGGTGCCTTTCATGTGGCCAAGCCGTCGGACCTGTTGCCCGAGCTTCAGGGGCGTCTGCCGATCCGGGTCGAGCTCAAGGCCCTGACCCGCGACGACTTCGTGCGTATTCTGACCGAGCCGGAGGCCAATCTGATCCGCCAGAACCAGGCCCTGCTGGCGACCGAGGACGTGACCCTGACCTTCACGCCCGACGCGATCGAGGCGCTGGCCGACGCTGCGGTGGCGGCCAATTCGTCGGTGGAGAATATCGGTGCCCGCCGTTTGCAGACCGTGCTGGAGAAGGTCCTGGAGGAGACCAGTTTCAAGGCCACCGACTGGGCTGGCCAGACCGTTACCTTCGACGGCGAGCGCGTTCGTGAACTCGTCGGCGACCTGGCGCGCAACGCCGACCTGAGCCGGTTCATCCTTTAGACTTGAGGCTTCAAGGCAACCGAGGTTAGTCGGGGCGTATCTCCCGGCTCTGTTACGCGAAGGAAATGCCATGTCCCCGATCCGCCAAATCGTCCTGGCCGCGCTCCTGTCGGTGCCGCTGGCCGTCGCCGGCCTTTCCGCGCCGGCCGTCGCCCAGTCGAACGATGTCGTCCTCGATCAGTTCGACGGCCGCTGGTTCGAGATCGCGCGCAATCCGAACGACGTGCAGAAGGATTGCAGCCGCGCCCAGATCGACTTCAATCCGCAGAACCGGCCCAACCGCTATTCGATCATCGTGACCTGCACCCGGCGCGCAGACGGGGTCGTCGAGACCCTGCGCGCCAATGCCCGCGTCACCGATCCGGGCACCAATTCGCGGTTTCGGTTCAGCCTGGCCGGCCTGCTCAGCTTCGGCGGACTGGCGGGCCAGAACTATTGGGTCTGGGACCGGGCGCCCGACTACAGCTGGGTCATCATGGGCCTGCCGAACAAATCCAGCTGGTGGATCTGGCACCGAGGCCAGAGCCCCTCGGAAGCGACGCGGACCCGTTTGGTCGCCCGCGCCCGGGCCCTCGGGTTCAATACGGCAAACGCCGTCCACACCGGCCATTAGGGCCAGGCCGGCGGTCGGGCGCGCGACAGGTTGAATTAAGAACATAACCGGAACATAAGGTCGGGGATGCCGCCTGCCGCCGTTCAGATCGACCTGATGTTCAGCCGTCCGGCCACGACGCTGGCGGTGACCCGCGGCGCGGCCCGCCTGCTGATCGACATGGGCTATGCGCCACTGTTGGAGGTCGGCTTGCCGAACGGACGGCGCGCGGACGTCATGGCCGTGGGACCGCGCGGCGACATCGTCATCTGCGAGGTCAAATCGGGACCGGACGACTATCGCGTAGACCGCAAATGGGGCGAGTACGGCCCCTATTGCGACGCCTTCTATTTCGCCGTCGCGCCTGAATTCCCGACCGCGATGCTTGGCGACGAGCCCGGCCTCATCGTCGCCGACGGTTTCGGCGGGGCTGTGGTCCGGGTTGCGCCGCCTTTGCCCCTGGTCCCGGCGCGCCGCAAGGCCCTGACCCTGGCCTTCGCCCGGTTGGCCGCCTTGCGAAACCTGAGGGACCCTTCCCGGGTCTGACGGCCAGAGCGAAACCGGTCTTCATGGACGCAGTCCATAAAAGCTCAAATTTCGCTCCGGATTGAAGCTGGGCCATTTTCCGGATTCAGGTCGATTCGACCTGAAGCAAAAATGGTCTAGACGACCGGGCCGCTTTCGCCCGCCGTCGCGTAAGCCGCGGACGAGGCGGCGCACCCGGTCAGCGTCTCCTCGCCGACCTTGACGATGGCCGACAGTGGATACGTCCGATCGCTCATGCCGTCGGAACAGGTCGTGGCCGTCAGGGTGATGTTCAGGGACGTGCCGATCGCTGTGGTGGCCTCATAGGTCGCCACCGTGCCCTGGACGACCGGCGTCGGGCTGGGCGCGCGCTGTTCCGGACGGTCAACTCCGGAGTAGATCAGCTCCGTCCCGGTGATCTCAACCGTCCAGAACGGCTCATTGCCCCCGACCCGGACCGGCTGGCCCAGGTCGACACCGGCCAGTACCGGAGCGGGTTCGGATGCGGGCGGCGGCGGCGCCGGCGGATCGGCCTGCGGCGAACAGGCCGGGAGCGCCAGGGCTGCAAGAGCGAAGAGGGCGATCGGACGCATGGGGGTCTCCTTGATCGGGGCAGGAAGCGCGGACGGGCGCGGCGGGTCAAGCCCCGGCGCTACAGCCAGCCCTTCTCCTGGACCCAGGCCAGCGGCAGCAGGGCCGATATCACCATGGCCACGACCGCCAGCGGATACCCCCACGGTTGGGACAGCTCGGGCATGTGGTCGAAATTCATGCCGTAAATCGAGGCGATCAAGGTCGGAGGCAGGAAGGCTACCGCGCCGACCGAGAATATCTTGATGATCGACGACTGCTCGATATTGATCAGGCCCAGCGCCGCTGAAAGCTGAAAATTGATCGAGGACGCGACCGAGTGGTTGTGGGCGATCAGGCTTTCGGCGTCCCGGCTGAGCGAATGAAGGTGCACCCGGGACTCCTCGCCATCGATCCGTTCGTCCACGCCGATGAAGGCGAACACGCGCGACAGGCCCGCCAGGCTCTGCTCGATACGGGCGTTGGCGATCTGGGCCTGACCCAGCCTTGTTATCAGTTTCTCGAACCCGACCGTCTTGCCGCCCGAGAAGATGTGGGTTGCGATTCCTTCGACCCGGTTGACGTTCCTGGACAGAATGTCGGAAGCCCGGTCGATCACTGATTCCATCAGGTTCAGGAACATGTCCTTTCCGGTGGCGCAGAGCGCCGGTTCGCGGTTTAGCTTGTCGATCAGCATGGCGAACGGCTTGGGGTCCGTATAGCGGATGGTCACCAGCGGGCCGTCGGTCAGGACGAAGGTGACGGGCTCGATACCCGGTATGTCCGTATCGCCATGGGTGATGATGTCAGCGGTGGCGTAGGTGGCGCCGTTTTCGCGATAGACCCGGCTGGACGCCTCAAGCTCGGCCATTTCCTCGCGGGTCGGTACGGACAACCCCAGGGCCTTTTCGACCGCGACGTCCTCCTCGCGGGTGGGCTCGATCAGATCGATCCAGACGACGTCGGGCGGCAGAACCCAGTCGGCGGGGTCGACGGTCAGAGGTTCGCAGGCGGCGCAGCCCGCGCGATAGACGCGGATCATGCTGTATCTTGCCGTGTCGGGCGGTCAGGGCTGGCCTTCGGAGACCCCGACCGAGGCCATGAGCACGCCGTCGGCCGGCTGAATCGGGGCTTTGTAGATGAAGCCGTGGGTCGGATAGACGGAGGTGCCGAGGTCATGGATCGGGTTGTACCAGACCTTGACCGCACTCCAATCACCCGAGGGCGAGACGTCCACCACGGTCACGTTTTCCTCGACCTTGCCGCGGCTGCCGCCCCAGTTGGCGTGGGTGACGCGGATCACGCGATCGGTCAGGACCTCCGAAACGACGGCGACATGGCCCCGGCTCATCCGGCCGCTGGGCCGAAAGGCGAGAACGGCACCGGTCGCGGGACGGTCGCCGGTGCGGTAGCGGTCGCGCGCCTGGTTCCACCAGGTGTGGGCATCGCCGAAAATCTGCACGCCAGAGAACATGCGGGCGAAGGTGACGCACTGCCAGTAGGGCTCGTCGGCCTTTGCGGCGGGCACCAGGCCCAACGCAGAAAATCCGAGGGTCGCCGCAACCGCGGCGGCTGTGAGCCGTTTCATCATGTTGGCGTGGTTCCCGACCTGCCCCGACACAAGCCTTAGACGATAGTTTCCGAGGGTTGAAGAACCCTTTCGGGCGAGCGCATGCGCGCTTTGGTCGCGGTCGACCGTGCCGCGCGTCGGTCGGCCAGGCCTCTCAAAGCCTTGCGGGCCGGGCGTTCGACGAGGTGGTAGGTCGCCATCGCCGCGACCGGAATCGCGGCTACAAGCATCAGCCACACGATGACGTGAAACCGCTTGTCGTCCGCCCCCGTGATCCGCGCGGCGACATTGGTCGCCAGCAGCAGGACCGGCGCGCAGACCATGTAGATCGAATAGCTGATCTCGCCGAGATCGACCCCGGCCTTCGATCCGAGAGCGCCCGCGCGGGCGTTGTCGACCGAACCGAGACCCAGGATCAAACCTCCGGCGGCCAGCACGGTGATCGCGTCCCACATCCCGAGCGAGGCGCTGGCCAGCACCGCGACGCCGCTGGCAAGGGCGATCCACCCTGCGTGCGGCAGCGATCCCCGGCGATGGACCAGATACAGGGCGCAGCCGAGCGCGAAACACGGCACGATCCGCAGCGCGCCCCAGCGGAAGGTCGCCTCGGTCAGCGAATAGCCGGCCAGTGGCTCGAAGGCGGCGTACAGGCCCAGCGCGAAGGCTGTCGCCAGGCCGGTCGCCAGCCCTGGACGCTCGCGCATCTTCCAGGCGACGAAGGCGAAGGCCGGGAAGGACAGGTAGGCGAACCATTCCGCCGAGATCGACCAGGACGGGTGGTTGAAGGCCGAGGACGATGCCAGCCCCCAGGCGTGGGTCAGGGTCAGATGGGCCGGCAGGTCCCGCCAGTTGGTCAGGCTGCCGTCGATGGCGATACCGGCCAGGGTGGCGGCCACGCCCAGTCCAATCATGCCGAACAGGGTGACCAGATGCAGCGGAAAGACCCGCGCCAGCCGGGCCCACAGGAAACCGCCGTAACTGAAGCGCTTGTCCCCGGCCGCCTCGAGATAGACGTGGCTGAGGATGAATCCCGACAGGACGAAAAAGGTCTCGACGCCGAGATAGCCCTTGGTCACCGCGACCGGAACGAAGCCGACGTCGAGATGCGGCCAGGCGGTGTAGAGCACCACCCACAGCGCCGCGAGGAACCGCAGGGATGTCAGGGCGCGCAGGTCGGGCGGGGACAGGGCGGGGGTCATGTCCCGGGAGGCTAGCCGGGGAGGGTACAGGAACCGTTAAACGGTGGCCGGACCCGGCCTCAAGCCGCGCATTCGGCGGGTTTCACCTCGCCCGGCCGGTACATTTCGCAGGACCGGTCGATCTCGCCCTGGATCATCTCGCAGGCGTTGGCGACGTTGCACGGCGGGTGGGTGGCCGGGCTGACGGCGATGCAGCGTTCGACCAGCCGGGCGGAGGCGACATCACCAATCTCGTCCCGGCAGGAGCCCCGCGTGGGCCGTCCTGAAAAGGGCACCGCTTCCCCGGACCCGAGGGCGGCGAGCGCCGGATCGACCTCTTCCTGTGGGGGTGCGTCGGCGGGCATGACCGGGGCCGCCACCGCCGCGGCGGCGGGTTCCGCGTCGGGTGCCCCGGCGGGCGGACTGCAAGCGACGACGAACATGCCGACGGCCAGCAAGGCGAGTACGGTCCTGCGCATCAGAGTTCTCCGATCAACAGCCAGTCGACAGGATAGGCACGCTTTAGCCGCGCTTGAAAGCCGGGCGGTGCCCGTTCAGCGCCCCAGGGCGGCGCGCTGCCGGGCGAACAGTTCGGCGCAGCCGCCTTCGGCCAGCTGGAACAGTCGGTCGAACTCGCCCCGCGAGAAGCCGCGCTTTTCGCCCGTGGCCTGGATTTCCACGATCGCGCCGGCGCCGGTCAGGACGAAGTTGGAATCGGCCTCGGCGGTGGAATCCTCCTCATAGTCGAGGTCCAGCACCGGCTGGTCGCTGCAGATCCCGCACGAGACGGCGGCGACCTGATCGAGGATGGGATCGGTCTTCAGCACGCCCTCGGCGCGCAGATAGTCAAAGGCCGAGGCCATGGCGACCCAGGCCCCGGTGATGGCCGCCGTGCGCGTGCCGCCGTCGGCCTGGATGACGTCGCAGTCCAGCACCACCTGCCGCTCGCCCAGCGCCTTCAGATCGACCACCGCGCGCAACGACCGGCCGATCAGCCGCTGGATCTCCTGCGTCCGCCCGCTCTGCTTGCCCGCCGCGGCCTCGCGCCGTCCGCGCGTGTGGGTGGCGCGGGGCAGCATGCCGTACTCCGCCGTCACCCAGCCCGCGCCCTTGCCGCGCATCCAGCCCGGGACGTTTTCCTCGACCGAGGCCGTCACCAGCACCTTGGTGTGGCCGAAGGTGACGAGACACGAACCCTCGGCATAGCGGTTCACCGCGGTCTCCAGCGTGACGGTGCGGAGTTGTTCGGGCGTGCGTTCGGACGGGCGGGGCAGCGACATGAGCGATTTCCTCGGGATGCCGCTTGGACAGGGCGGCGGCGCTGCTTATCCTGAAACCGTGAGCCTGTATGCCCCCAACCCTTCGCCGTTCGGCGGCAACCCGGCCGGTCTGGCCGCGCTGGATGAACGCGCCCGCGACATCTTTCGCCGCATCGTCGAGACCTATCTGGAGACCGGCGACCCCGTCGGGTCACGGACCCTGTCGCAGAGCGGGATCGCCCTGTCGCCGGCCTCGATCCGCAACACCATGCAGGATCTGACGCTGGCGGGCCTGCTGGGCGCGCCCCACACCTCGGCGGGGCGAATTCCGACGCATGCTGGCCTGCGCCTGTTCGTCGACGGCCTGCTGGAGATCGGCGACATCGGTGCCGACGAGCGCCGCGAGATCGACGCCCGGCTGGCGGGACGGGGCCGCAGCTTCGACGAGGCGCTGAACGAGGCCTCCTCCCTGCTCTCCGGCCTCGCCGGCGGGGCCAGCATCGTCGCCAGCCCGATCCGCGAGGCGGGGGTCAAACACGTCGAATTCGTCGCCCTCGGCCACGATCAGGCCCTGGCGGTGCTGGTCGGCGACGACGGCTCGGTCGAGAACCGGTTGATGCCGCTGAAGGCCGGGGTCACGCCCTCGACCCTGACCGAGGCCTCCAACTTCCTCAATGCCCGGCTGAAGGGGCGCCCCCTGCACGAGGCGCGGACCGAGATGCGGGTCGAGCTGGAGGCCGCCCGGCGCGAACTGGACGTCACCGCCGCCCGCCTGGTTGAGGACGGGCTGGCGGCGTGGTCAGGCGGAGCCGAGCGCGAGCGGGCCCTTATCGTGCGCGGCCGGGCCAATCTGCTGCACGACCGCGAGACGGCCGAGGATCTCGAGAAGGTCCGTATCCTGTTCGACGACCTGGAGCAGAAGGAACAGCTGATCGGCCTGCTGGACGGGGTCTCGAACGCGCAGGGGGTGCGCATCTTCATCGGCGCGGAAACACGACTGTTTTCACTTTCGGGTTCCGCCGTGATCGCGGCGCCCTATATGACGGGCCGTCAGCGGGTTCTGGGCGCCATCGGCGTGATCGGACCCGCGCGACTGAACTATGCCCGCGTCATCCCGTTGGTGGACTACACCGCCCGGGTGCTGGGCCGGATACTGGACGGACAAGAGACTTGAGCGACACATACAACGACTTTGACGACGAAGCCGAAGCCAATGCCGAGGCTGGCCTCGACGCCCATCCCGCCGACCACGACGACGGCCTGGCGCCCATCGACGCCCTGATCGCCGAGCGCGACCAGTGGAAGGACCGCGCCCTGCGCGCCGTGGCCGAGGCCGAGAACACCAAGCGCCGGGCCGAGACCCAGTCCAACGACGCCCGCGCCTACGCCATCCAGCGCTTCGCCCGCGACCTGCTGGGCGTGGCCGACAATCTGGAACGGGCGTTGATGGCCGCCCCGAAGAACGCCGACGCCGGGGAGGCGGGCTTGGTCACGGGGCTGGAACTGACCCAGAAATCGCTCCTGACCGCCTTCGAGGCCAATAATCTGAAACGGGTCGCGCCGGAGGCGGGCGAGGCGTTCGACCCGCATCTGCACCAGGCCATGATGGAACAGCCGTCCGACAGCGTGCAGGGCGGACAGGTGATCCAGACCCTGCAGGCCGGCTATGCCCTGTTCGGCCGGACCGTACGTCCGGCCATGGTGGTGGTCGCCGCCAAGGGCTCAGGCGCGGCACCGGGCAATGCGGCCTATGCGGCGACGAACGAGACCGGCGGCAATTTCGACGGCCAGGCCTGATTTTCAGGTCTTGAGCCGGGCCTGAAACAGCGCCAGCAGCCTGGCCCAGCCGTCCGCGGCGTCGGCGGCCCGATAGCTGTCCCGATAGTCGGCGTGAAAGCCGTGCGGCGCGGCCGGATAGACGTCGATGCCGCTGTCCACCGCACCGGCGCGCTGCAGGGCGGCGCGCATCGCCTCGACGCTGTCCAGCGGGATGCCCCTGTCATTCTCGCCATACAGGCCGAGCACCGGCGCCTTCAGGTCGCCCGCCAGGTCGACGGGCCAGGGCGAACCGGCGGCGGCCTGCTCAGGCGTCGCCGTGGCCGCCGGGGCCAAACGCCCGTACCAGGCCACGCCCACGTCGATGGCGGCGAAGCGGGCGGCGGCCTGCCAGACCACCTTTCCGCCCCAGCAGAAGCCGGTGATACCGACCTTGTCTGCGTTGGCCCACAGTTGTTGGCTGGCCCAGTCGAGGGTGGAGGAGATGTCGCCCATCACCTGTTCGTACCCCGCCGCGCCGACGATCTGCTGGATGCGCGCCATGTCGGCCAGCGGGGCCGGGTCCTCGACCCGGACGAAGAAGGCCGGCGCGATAGTGGCATATCCGGCCCTGGCCAGCCTGCGGCAGACGTCGCGGATGTATTCGTGAACCCCAAAGATTTCCGACACCACGATCACCACCGGGAAGGGGCCCTCCCCCCGCGGCCGCGCGACATAGGCCGGCAGGGTGAAGCCGTCCGGCGCGGCATAGGTGGCGTCCTCCACGACCAGGCCGGCTGTGTCGGTGGTGACCGGGGTCGCCTGCGCCGCCAGCGCCGCAGGGGCATAGCCGGCGAAGAACAGCCCGCCGAGGGTACCGGTCGCCAGCGCGCGGCGGCTGAAACGGAAATCGTCAGGCTCGGGTCCCTCGGGACGGATCAGATTGTTCATGGGCGGCCTCCGGCTGGCGAGGGCCGGAGATTGATATACCCGACCGTCCGCGTCGAGTCACGATTAGCGTGACGCTATCGGGCGCGCCGTAGCGTCAGATTGACCCGGCCACCACCCGGAATCAGGCTTGAGGAACCGGCGATCAACCGGTCGATCCCGTGACGTGCCAGCCGCGCCGGGCCGGTCAGGGCGCAGATGTCGCCCGAGGCCAGCTTCAGGGCGCGAGTCGGTCCGCCACTGGCCGGACCGAAGCGGAACACCGCCGTATCGCCCAGAGAGACCGACAGCACGGGCGCGCCATGATCCTGTTCGTCGAGGTCCTGATGCAGCCCCATCCGGGCGCCGTCCCGGTAGCGGTTGACGAGGCAGGCGTCCGGCGGCTGCGGCCAATCGGTCAGGGCGGTCCAGAGATCGATCAGCCGGTCCGGCATCGGAGGCCAGGCCATGCCGGTCACCGGATGGGTTTCTTGATAGCGATAGCCCGCGCGGTCAGAAACCCAGCCCAGCGGACCAAGACCGGTCATTTCCACGGAGAACGGCCGCCCTCCCGGGGTCACCGGTCGATAGAAGGGTGCCCGTTCCGCCGCCGCCAGCACCTCGGCCAGCAGATCGGCCTGTTCCAAGGCGGAAAGGGCTCCCGGCCAGAATCGGAAGCCCTCCATTCCCGTATCGATCTCGCGCGCTCCGTTCACACCGGAGAGGTAGTCGCGCGAAGGCCGGGCTCAAGTCGCCCGAAGGGTATCAGG
Organism: Caulobacterales bacterium; assembly: GCA_038234475.1. Taxonomy (GTDB): domain Bacteria; phylum Pseudomonadota; class Alphaproteobacteria; order Caulobacterales; family Caulobacteraceae; genus Brevundimonas. The sequence continues at coordinate 15,866 of JBBQTX010000012.1, forward strand.
CCAAGAAATCGGTCGAGGCGATAACGGGCTTAGCGCCTGTAGTAATAGTCCGTAACCTCACAGACGTTGATGTCGTTGCGGATCAGCTCCTGGCCGTTGGTGAACACGGCCTTGAAGTCGAACCGGCAGGCTCCGGTGCCGTCGTCGATATTCATCATGATGCTGCTGCCCGAGCTCAGAACGTCGTCGCCGAGGATATCCTCTTCCCAGCCGCTTCTGCTGACGTTCGACGCATAGAAATACAGCATGGTCCAGCCGGTGTTGTTGTGGATGCGGACACGACGGTCCTGGGATGTCGCGGCTGCCGGGACGGCGACCGTTTCGGGCGCGATCGCCGGACCGGGTGCACCGGCTGTAGCGACGGACGCCGTACCCAGAGCGGCCACCATCAAGGCGGCGCGAGCGATGGTCTTGAATGTGAACATGTCAGTCATCCCCTGATGTCGGCCAACCGCCGACGATATCCCTGTTATCCCTCAAATAGTTGAGCCTGTCACCATGGCAGCGCGGGCCTTGATTCGCTCTGGCCGGGCGATTGGGTCTTGCGGGCGGGGGGGTGTTTCCCATATCGGCGACAACCGCCGTAAAACCCCGCGTATCGTGGGGCTTTGGGGCCGGAACCGTACCAACCGACCCAAGACCCTGACACCGGGGGCGGTCACGCGCGGCGCTTCGCTTTAAAAGGCCGCCGCACCGCCCGCTGAAATGGAGTGAAAGACCTGCACATGGCCAAGATCATCGGCATCGACCTGGGCACGACGAACTCGTGCGTCGCCGTCATGGACGGCAAGACCCCCAAGGTCATCGAAAACGCCGAGGGCAACCGCACCACGCCCTCCGTCATCGCCATCCAGGACGGTGGCGAGACT
>JBBQTX010000013.1:0-16324 GCA_038234475.1 Caulobacterales bacterium
GGCACGGCATGTCACTGAACGCCATCATGAATACGGCGTCGTCGGGGCTGCAGACCGCGCAGACCCAGTTGCGCGTCGTCTCGGACAACGTCTCCAACGTCAACACGCCCGGCTACGTCCGCAAGATCGCCGACCAGCGCACCCTGACCGGCCAGGGTGTGGGCTCGGGGGTCGAAGTCGCCCGCATCCGTCTGGCTACCGACCGGTTCCTGCAGGCCGCCAGTCTGAACGCCGGTGCCGAGTCCGCGCGCCAAGGCGTCCGCTTCGAACTGTATGACCGCATCCAGTCGCTATTCGGCGACCCCGGCGGCGACAGCGGCTTCTTCTCCAAGGTCGACGGCGTCTTCTCGGCCTTCGCCGCCACGGCCGAGGACCCGACTTCGGCACCCCGCCGCCAGGACGCCCTGTTCCGAACCCAGGCGCTGTTCGACGAGGCCAGCCGGATCGCCGGACAGATTCAGGCGGTGCGCGAGGACGCCGACGGCCGCATCCAGAGCGCCATCGAAAAGACCAACGGCCTGCTGGAGCAGATCGAGGGGCTGAACCTCGAGATCGCCCGCGCCACCGCGATCAACGGCGACGCCTCCGGTGCCGAGACGGCCCAGTCCGCCCTGATCGGGCAGTTGGCCGAACTGGTCGATATCCGGGTTTCGGTGCGGCCGGTCGGTGGCGTCTCCATTCGCACGGGGACGGGGGCCCTGCTGGCCGGCGAGGGTGCCGCGACGCTGGGCTACAGCCGCGCCGGGACCATCACGGGCGAGACCGCCTTCAACGAAATCTGGATCACCGAGCCGGGCGGCCGGAAGCGGTCGCTTCTGGACAGCGTGAGGTCCGGGGAGATCAAGGGACTGGTCGAACTGCGCGACGTCGAGGCACCCGCCGCCGCCGAGCGCCTGGCCGAGCTGGTCACCCATGTGGCCGACGAACTGAACCGGGCCCACAACGCCAACGCTTCGGTGCCCGCGCCGACCAGCCTGAACGGCCGGAACGTCGGGCAGGCGTTCGAGACCGCGATCGCGGGCTTCTCGGGCCGGACCACGATCGCCGTGACCAATGCGGCGGGGGTGGTGCAGGCGCGGGCGGACATCGTCTTCTCCGGCGCGACCATGACGGTGAACGGCGCGGCGGCCACCCCCGCAAACTTCCTGTCGGTGTTGAACACCCAGCTGGGCGGGTCCGCGACCGCCAGCTTCACGGGCGGCAAGCTCAGCATCGCCGCAAGCGGCACCAACGGGGTGGTGGTCGCCGACGACGCGACCAGTCCTTCGGCCAAGGCCGGACGCGGCCTCTCCCACTATTTCGGTTTGAACGACCTGATCTCGTCGGGCCGGCCCGCCCTGTACGATCTGGGCCTGACCGGCGCCTCGCCACACGGGTTCACCGCCGGCGAGACCCTGACCCTGCGCTTCACCGGCGACACCGGCTCGCGGCTGCGCGACATGCAGGTCGCCGTTCCGGCCGGCGGGACCGTCGCCGACCTGATCGCCGGGCTGAACGACCCCGCGACCGGCGTCGGCCGTTTCGGTGCCTTCTCCCTGGCCGGAGACGGAACGCTGAGCTTCACCGGCTTCGGCTCGCCACCGCCAACGCTGAGCGTGCTGGAAGACAGGACAACCCAGGTCCCGTCAGGCGTATCCGTGACCGAGCTGTTCGGCATCGGCGGCGGCGTGCGCGCCTCGCGCGCGGACGGGTTTTCCCTTCGCACCGACATCCGGCAGAGCCCGTCCAGGCTGGCGCTGGCCCAGCTGAACCTGTCCGCCGCCGCGGGAACGTCTGCGCTGAGCCCCGGCGACGGGCGTGGAGCCCTCGCGCTCGCCGATGCCGGCGAGCGGTCGGCCAATTTCCAGGCGGCCGGTGGCTCGGCCGGCGGTTCGATCGCGGTCTCGCGTTACGCCTCGGAACTGTCCGGCGAGATCGGCGGTCGGGCGGCCTCGGCCAAGAACCGCAGCCAGACCGCCGAAGCCCTCTATACCGAGGCCAGCGCCCGTCAGACCTCGCACGAGGGCGTCAATCTGGATGAGGAACTGGTGCTGATGACGACCTACCAGCAGGCGTTCAACGCCTCGGCGCGGTTGATCCAGGCGGCCAAGGACATGTACGACACCTTGATGGGGATGGTGTGATGACCCGCGTCGCCACCTTCGGAAACTACCAATCGGCCCTGCTGGACCTGATGAGGGCGCAGATCCGGGCCGCCGACGCCCAGCAACGCGTCTCCACCCAGAAGAACGCCACCGACCTGACCGGCTTCGGCCGGCAGTCAGAGACCCTGACGGCCCTGAAGGGCTCGCAGAGCCGTATCCAGGGCTTCATCGACACCGCCGAGGCGGTGTCGGCCCGACTGGTGACCCAGGACCTCGCGACCAACCAGATCAACGACGCCATCACCGGCATTCGCGAGTCGCTGGGCAGCGCGCTGTCCACCGATTTGGCCGGTTCGTTGATGCTGGAGCTGGAAGGCCATTTCCAGTCGATCCGGGCCGGACTGAATACGCGGCATCACGGCGGCTATCTGTTCGCCGGCGCCTCGACCAACACGGCACCCGTCGCCGCCGCCAACCTGTCTGAGCTGCTGGCCGCGCCCAGCGTGGCCTCGCTGTTCAGCAACGACACCCTGAAGACCGCCAGCCGGGTCGCCGAGGGCTCGACGCTGGAGACCGGTTTCCTGGCGGATGAGCTGGGAACCGAAATCCTGACCATCCTGCGCGACATTCAGAATTTTCAAGGCACACCGGGGTCTGGTCCACTGACCGGACGGGTGACGGAGATCCAGAAGACCTTTCTCGCCGCCCAGCTGAGCCGGCTGGAACAGGCGAGCACCAATGTCGTCAACAAGGTCGCCCAGACCGGCTCGCTGGCCAAACAGGTCGAGGCGATTTCAAAAGGTCACGCCGCCCAGCTGGGCGCGCTGGACCAACTGGTCGCAGGGCGAACCGACGCCGACATGGCTGTGGCCATCACCGATCTGCAGCTGTCCCAGATCGCCATCCAGGCGTCGGCACAGGTTATCAGCCAACTGCGCCAGGTATCCCTGCTCAACTATCTGAGCTGAGGCAGCAGATCGGGCCGTCGGGAACCATGGCTGAACGAATACGCTGGCGTTGCGTTGTGGTGACGGCCACAGCTTTGCCGTAGGGCGGACATAGGCAAACTTCACGGCTCAATCTAGGTAGGGGCATGGCCGCAGCGGACTTCCAGATCGACGACGGCGGGGCGGGTCTGACACTGCGTCTGACCGGCGACTGGACCGCGACCGAACTGGGACGGATTTCGCGCCGGCTCGACAGCGAACTGCATGACCGCTGCGTGGACGCCGTCGACCTCGCCGACATGGGTCGGTTCGACACGGCCGGTGCCCTTGCCATCGTACAGGCCAGTAACTGCGTGCTGCCGCAGACGGCGTGGGTTCAGCGGCCCGAAGCCGGCCGGACCTATGCCGTGGTCGAAAAGCTGGAGCGCGAAAGCGCCGGACCACCGCCGACGTCGCCAGGCTGGATCCGCGGCTTCGCCAAGGTCGGGCGGGGGGTTCAGGACATCATGGCCGAGGCGACGCTGTCGATGGCCTTTCTCGGCCGGTTGATCGTCGCCGTAGGCACCGCCCTGCGCAACCCCGGGCGGATCCGCTGGGCCGCCTGGTTCAGCCAGGCCGAGCGGGCGGGACTGGACGCCATACCGATCATCGCCACGACCAATTTCTTCATCGGCGCCGTCATCGCCTTTCTGGGCGCCAATCTGCTGACCCAGTTGGGGGCGGCGGTGTTCACGGTCCAGCTGGTGGCGGTGGCGGTCGTCCGGGAGCTGGCGGTGGTGATCACCTCGGTGCTGTTGGCCGGCCGGTCGGCGTCGTCCTTCGCCGCCGAAATCGGGTCGATGCGGATGAACCAGGAAGTCGACGCCATGCAGGTGATGGGGGTGAATCCGTTTCAGGCACTGGTCATTCCCCGCCTCGCGGCGATGATCGTCATGCTGCCGCTGCTGACCTTCATCGGCATGGTGGCCGGCCTGCTCGGGGGATTGCTGGTGACATGGAGCCAGTTGAGCTACGGCCCGGCCTTCTTCATTCAGCGCATCTCCGAAGATCCGCTGATGGGCAACCATCTCATGGTCGGCCTGATCAAGGCCCCGGTCTTCGCCGTGGTCGTGGCCGCGATCGGCTGCCGGCAGGGGATGGCGGTGGCGGGCGATGTCGAGAGCCTCGGCCGGCGGGTGACGGCGGCGGTCGTCCAGGCCATCTTCGCCATCATCTTCCTTGATGCCGTGTTTGCCCTGATCTTCCTGGAGATGAACCTGTGACGGCGTCCGCACGGACGACCGGGGCGGCTCCCGCGCCGGACAGGCTGGTGGAGGTGCGCGGCCTGCTCAGCCAGTTCGGCGAACGGACCATCCACGAGAACCTCGACCTCGAGCTGGAGCGCGGCGAGGTGCTGGCCGTGGTCGGCGGCTCGGGCACCGGCAAGACGGTGCTGCTGAACTCCATCATCGGCCTGAAACAGCCCGAGGGCGGCTCGGTCCGGATCTTCAACTATGACCGGGCCGACATGACGGCGGCCGAAGAGGCCGATGTCGAGCGCCGCACCGGCATCCTGTTCCAGCAAGGGGCGCTGTTCTCGGCCCTCAGCGTGATCGACAATGTCTCCGCTCCGCTGGTCGAGCATACGGGCCTGTCAAAGGATGTGATCCGGGAGTTGGCCGAGATGAAGATCGCCATGGTCGGGCTGAAACCGGACTCCCACCATCTGAAGCCGGCCGAACTGTCCGGCGGCATGCGCAAACGCGTCGGGCTGGCGCGGGCGCTGGCGCTGGATCCGGAACTGTTGTTCCTCGATGAACCGACCGCCGGGCTGGACCCGATCGGGGCCGCAGCGTTCGACGAGCTGATCCGCCAGTTGTCCGACGACCTCGGCCTGACGGTGTTCATGATCACCCATGACCTCGACAGCCTGTATGCGATCACCGACAAGGTCGCGGTGCTGGCCGACAAGCGTGTCGTCGAGAAGAAGACGGTTCAGGAGCTGGAGCGTTCAGACCATCCCTGGATCAGGGAGTATTTCCTGGGACCACGCGGTCGCGCGGCCGCCAGGGCCGCCTGAGGAGAGCGGGACGAGATGGAACGAGACGCACATTACGCCGCCGTCGGCATCGCCACCATCGCCCTGATGGCGGCGCTGGCGGTGTTCGTCATCTGGTTGGCCCGGCTGCAGTTCAACAATGACTATGACGTCTATGACATCGTCTTTTACGGACCCGTGCGCGGCCTGTCCGAAGGCGGCGAGGTCCATTTCAACGGCATCCGGGTGGGCGAGGTCACGGATCTGAACCTGGATCCCGAGAAGGGCGACCAGGTCATCGCCCGAATCCGGATCGACGGCACGACGCCCGTCCGGGTCACCTCGCGCGCCCAGCTGGAGCCGCAGGGCATCACCGGGCTGAACTATATCCAGATAACGGCCGGCAATCCCGGCAGCGCCATCCTGAAGGACCAGTACGCCGACAACGTCGTGCCGGTGATCCAGAGCCAGCCGTCGCCAATCGCCGAACTGCTATCGGGCTCGGGCACGGTGCTGGCGCAGACGGTCGACGCGCTGAACCGCATCAATCGGGTTCTGTCGGACGACAATGTGCGGTCCTTCTCGACCAGCCTGAAGAACATCGAGTCCCTGAGCACCGAACTGGAGGCGCGCAAGGGTATGCTGGAACAGCTCGAGCAGGCCCTGACCAAGGCCAATTCCGCCGTGGCGGAGTTCGAGGCGCTGGCCGTCAGTTCGCGTCAGATCATCGACGGAGACGGACGCGAGGCCGTGGCCAACATCGGCAAGGCGGCCGAGGAAGCGCGCGCTGCGGTGGCCTCGATCAACCGCACGGCCACCAATGTCGAGGGGCCATTGAACGAGTTCGCCACCACCGGCCTGCCGCAACTGCAACAGTCGATCCAGGGCATCGAGGACGCGACCCGGTCGCTGGAGGGCCTGATCGACGAGGTCCGGGCCAGTCCGCGCGACTTCATCAGCCGCCCGCCCACCAAGGAATTGGAGGTCCAGCCGTGACCCGTTTCTCGCTGATCCGCCCGCTCGTATTGACCCTGGGTGGCATGGTCCTGTCGGCCTGCGCCCTGCTGTCGTCGCCGGACCCGGTCCAGACCTACCGGTTCGGCGGGAGTGCCATGGCCGCGCCCGGCACCGCCATCGCCGCGCCGGTCCAGATCACCCTGCGCCGGGTCGAGTTTCCGGAAGCGGTCGAGGGCGACAAGCTGCTGGGCGTGACCGGGACCGAGACGGCCTTTATCGCCGGCGCGCGGTGGGTTTCGCCGGCGGCCGACCTGTATATGGAGAGCCTCGAGGGGACCTTTGCCGCCCAGTCGACGCGCGTGCGCCTGATCGGCCCGCGCGAGCTGACGCCCGGCACCCGGTCGCTGGATATCGACGTCCGGTCGTTCGAGGCCCGCTACGATGCACCGGGGGCGGTTCCGACCATCGTGGTCATCGCGCGCGCGCGGCTGATGGCCCTGCCGGAACGGACCGTCGCGGCCGAGCGGGTGTTCACGGTCGAGCAGCCGGCGCGCGAGAACCGGGTCTCGGCCATCGTCGACGCCTTTGACGTGGCGACGCGCGACCTGAACACACAGATCGTCACCTGGACCGACCAGAACGCCGGTTAAGGCGGCAGCGTCAGAGCGGCCTTCTGAGATCGGCCAGACGACCCTCGACCTCGGCGCGGCGAGCCCGCGCGGCGGCGAGTTCTGCGGTGGCGCGGTCGATGCGGGCCAGCAGGTCGTCGCGGACCCGGTCCATCCTCACCAGATCGGCCCGGACTTTCTTCGGGCGGCGACCGGACAGGCCGAGCGCATCCTTCCAGTCCTCGCGCCAGACGTCGACGCCGTCGGTGCAGGCCTTCAGCACCTCGCCGGTTCGCGCGTCGGCGTTCTGGGCCCCGCGGATCAGCGGCAGGGACTGGAGCGCGGCGGCGCGGCAGGCGTCGAGCGCTTCCTTGCGTGCCTGCAGCGGATGCGGGGCTGTGCCGTCGGCCGGCGGATTGCCAGGCAGCCGGCGCGACGCGGCGGCCAGATGGGCGTCGAGGTCAGCGACCGTATCCCGCACCTCGGTCCAGGCACCGTCGAGGGCCCCCGACCTTCGACCCGTTCCGTCGACGCGGTCCGACAGGTCGCGGGCGGCGTCGGCCAGGCTTGTGGCCGCGCGCTGATAGCCTTCGCGGAAGCGCCGCAGACGCGCCCCGCGGCTGTCGAACAGTCCGGCCAGGCCCCGGCGCGGTTCGAGGCTTTCTGGCCTCAGGCTTTCCAGCACCGAGCGGGCGTGGGTCAGCTGTGCGGCCGCCTCGGTCAGGTCGCCGGTGCGGGCGGCCCCGAGCGCGCGCTCGATCCGCTCGACCGCGGCGGCCCGCGCCGGTTCAGCGAAGGCGTGCGCCTGGGCGTCATCCCAGGCCGCATCGATTTCGGCCACCCGCGTCGCGTCGGGCTCGGGCGCATGGCCCTGCCAACGATAGGCACCGTCAGACATCACTCTACTCCCACCCTCCGGCTCTGCGGCCGGTCGAACCGGAGTATGACTACGACTTGAGCCCGGCGGCAACGGTGTAGGTGGCCTCGGTCTTTTCGGCGACCTCATCCAGGGTGACGCCGTCGGCCAGTTCGATCAGCTCCAGCCCCTTGCCGTCCGGCTTGACGTCGAAGACGCACAGGTCGGTGATGATGCGGCTGACGACCCCGGTGCCCGTCAGAGGAAGTGTGCAGGATTTCAGGACCTTGGACTGGCCGTGCTTGTTGGCGTGGTCCATGACGACGACGACGCGCTTGACCCCGGCGACCAGATCCATGGCCCCGCCCATGCCTTTCACCAGCTTGCCCGGGATCATCCAGTTGGCGATATCGCCGTTCTCGGCCACCTCCATGGCACCGAGGATCGACAGGTTGATGTGTCCTCCGCGTATCATGGCGAAGCTGTCCGAGGAGCTGAAATAGGCGGATTCCGCGATCTCGGTGATGGTCTGTTTGCCGGCGTTGATCAGGTCGGCGTCGACCTCTTCCTCGAGCGGGAACGGACCCATGCCGAGCATGCCGTTCTCGGACTGGAGGGTGACCTCCATGCCGTGCGGGATGTAGTTGGCCACCAGGGTCGGGATACCGATGCCGAGGTTGACGTAGAAGCCGTCCTGAAGCTCGCGGGCGGCGCGGGCGGCGAGCTGGTCGCGGGTGCGGGGCATCAGACAGCCTCCCTCTGGCGAATAGTCCGCTGCTCGATGCGCTTCTCGGACGTGGTCAGGACGATGCGGTCGACATAGATGCCGGGCGTATGGATGTGGTCAGGGTCGAAGGTGCCGGTCGGGACGATGTGCTCGACCTCGACGACCGTGACCTTTCCGGCCGTCGCCATCATCGGGTTGAAATTGCGGGCGGTCTTGCGGAACTGGAGATTGCCGCGGCCGTCGGCCTTCCACGCCTTGATGATCGACAGGTCGGCGACCAGGCCGGTTTCCATGACGTAGTCGCGGCCGTCGAAGGCGCGGACTTCCTTGCCGTCGGCGACCAGGGTGCCGACGCCGGTGGCGGTGAAGAAGGCGGGGATGCCGGCGCCGCCGGCCCGGATGCGCTCGGCCAGGGTGCCCTGGGGGTTGAACTCGAGCTGGAGCTCGCCGGCCAGATACTGGCGTTCGAACTCCTTGTTCTCGCCGACGTAGGACGAGATCATACGGGCGATCTGGCGGGTCTCCAGCAGCTGGCCGAGGCCGAAGCCGTCGACGCCCGCGTTGTTGGAGATGACGGTCAGATCCCTGGCACCGCTGTCGCGCAGGGCCGCGATCAGGTGCTCGGGGATGCCGCACAGGCCGAAACCGCCGGACATGACGGTCATGCCGTCGAAGGTCAGCCCCTCGAGGGCGGACGCCGCGTCAGGGAAGATCTTCCGCATCGTTTCCTCATTTTTTCACCGCCTGATGAATATCGACGGGCCTGACTGGTGCGTAACGCGGGGGAGAACCGGGGGCAAGGTCGTCGGGCGGCGAAAAAAGCGGGTCCAGAGAGTCCAAAGAGTCTAATTCAGGTCTTCGGGATCGCCGAGAAACCGGGGCTGGAGAGAGCGAGCCAAACGAAAAGGCTTTGCGAAAACCCGAGTGCAATTCGTGCAATCTCCTCCGCGGATCAGCCTGTACCCTAGCCGGTGTCTACGTCGAAAGCGGTCGTCACGCTGCGAGATCGCCGATTCTGTCCTCGTCGACAAGCGTTCCCGATCTGGAAACAAGCCTATCGCGACGTACCGACCGTGACCGGATCGGTCGGCGGCGGGCCGCGATGGCGATAGCGGGCGCCCTTGATCATGCCCTTGACCGCTTCCCAGTGGATGCCAAGGGTGACCTTCCAGGTCAGCAGGGGATGGGTGACGAAGGCGCGCAGCAGCTGGGCGTCGGTCAGGGGACGGCGGTCTCCGGCGAAGCTGGCGGTCAGGATCGGTTCGGTGCCGCGCCGGACCGCCACCACCACCGACACCGCCTCGCCCGGCGGATGTACGGTGAAGTCATAGGTCAGGTCCATGTCCATGAAGGGCGAGACGAAGAAGGACTTTTTCGTGGTCTGGCGCACCGGTGCGGGACGGCCCCCCTCCACCGCCTTCGGCACGGCGACGAGATAGCTGTGGCGTTCCTGGAAGGTGTTGGTCACTTCATAAAGCAGGGCGGCCAGCGCGCCGTCGCGGCGGTGGCAGAAGAAGACGCTGATCGGATTGAAGCCGTAGCCGAGAATCCGCGGCATGGTCAGCAGGCGGATCGCGCCGCCGTCGAGGTCGATGCCGGCGGCGACCAGATGCGCCTCGACCTGGGCGCGCAAGGGACGGCCCGAGCGGTCGCCGTGGTCGGCGGCCAGGAAACTGATCAGGCCGAAACGACCGCGCGACAGCCATTTCAGGCGCGCCTGGATGGCGTCGATCTCGTCAAGGTCCAGCAGCAGCATCCACAGGCGGTAGCGCAGGCGGTGGGTGATGGTGCGCACCCGCTGGTGGACCACTTCGCCGACATAGAGGGCGCTGGCCGTCACGCGGCCTCGGTGCGGCGGGCCCGGGCCGCTTCCAACGGCCTTTGCACCTGGATGCGACCGCTTTCGTTCTCGACCGTCCAGGGCCGGCGCACCCCGCCCAGTTGCTCGGCCACGGCCAGACCGGCTTGCAGACCGTCCTCGTGGAAGCCCGCCCCGAACCAGGCTCCGGCGAACCAGGTGTTGCGGCGGCCCTGCAGCGACCAGAGTTCCGCTTGCGCGGCCACCGCAGCGGCGTCGAACACAGGATGCTCATAGTCCCATTCGCCGAGGATCAGGGACGGATCGGGTTCGCGCGCCGGGTTCAGGCTGACGAACAGGGGCGGCCCTTCGAGGCCTTGCAGCTCGTTCATCCAATAGGTGACGCCGCCCTCGCCCGCCCGGTCGGAATAGCCCAGATGGGTCCAGGCGGCCCAGGCCTTGCGCCGTTTTGGCATCAGGGCGACGTCGCGATGCAGGATGACCCGGTTGGGGCGGTATTCGATGGCGCCCAGCAGACGGCGGTCCTCGGCCGAGGGTGCGTCCAGCAGACGCAGGGCCTGATCCGAATGGGTGGCCAGAACGACGGCGTCGAACCGCTCCAGACGTCCATCGTCGAAGCGCAGGGCGGCTCCGTCGAGGCCGCGCACGACCCCCGTGATCCCGGCCCGGGTTACGATCCGGCCCTCGAAGGCCTCGACCAGACGATCGACGTACTGGCGGCTGCCGCCGTCGACGGTGCGCCAATTGGGCTTCATGTCCACCTTGAGCAGATTGTGGTTCATGTAGAATTTGACGAAGGAGGCGGCCGGATAGTCGGCCATCTGGCCCATGGTGCACGACCAGATGGCGGCGGCCTGGGGCAGCAGATGGGCCTCGCGGAACAGCGCGCCATAGCCGCCCCGTAACAGATACGCGTCGAGGGTTTCGCCGCTGCGCTCCAGGGCAGGAAGGTCCTTCGGGGCCTGTTTCTGGAAGCGCAGCAGATCGCTGATCATGCGCCAGAATTTGGGGCTGGCGTAGTTGCGCTTCTGGGCGAACAGCGAGGCGATGCCATGGCTGCAATATTCGAAGGCCCCGTCGTCGATCGAGACCGCGAACGACATATGGGCGGGTTTGGTCGGCACGCCCAGATGCTCGAACAGGGCCGTCAGATTGGGGTAGTTCGGCGGGTTGTAGACGATGAACCCCGTGTCGACGGCGACCGGCTCGTTCGGCGTCGGTGCATGCACCGTATTGCTGTGGCCGCCGATGCGGTCGTCGGCCTCGTAAAGGGTGACGTCATGGGACCGCGACAGTAACCAGGCGCACGACAGACCGGCGATGCCGGATCCGACCACGGCGATCCGCTGGCCCGACGGCGGCGGGGGTGCATCGGTTACCAGATGAGGGGGCATGGCGGCTCCAGCGAAATTCACGCAGAGTTACGGACCGGCCGGGACCACGGATGCCAGCATCCGGAAGAACCACCGTGGCGTAACTGCACTGTCAGCCATATCAACGGAATCGTCCATGTCCTTTGCCAACGCCGCCATCCGACGCTTGCAGGACGCCCCCTTCCCCGATTTCGTCACCCGCCCCGCGATCGACAGCCTGGTGAGCGAGGCCCGGCGGCGGCTGGACAGGGACGGACCGCACGACGAAGCGGTGTTCGCCCGCGAGATGGCGACCCGGGCCATCGCCGAACACACCACGGCGGCCAACGAACAGCACTATGAGTTGCCGCCGGAGTTCTTCCAGATATGCCTCGGCAAGCGGCTGAAATATTCCTGTTGCCTGTATCCGGCAGCCGGGACGACGCTGGACGAGGCCGAGGAGGCGGCCCTGGCCGAGACCTGCGCCCACGCCGAACTGGCGGACGGGCAAAGCATTCTGGAGCTGGGTTGCGGCTGGGGGTCGCTGAGCCTGTGGATGGCCGATCGCTATCCGGCCGCCCGGATCACCGCAGTGTCCAACAGCCACGGTCAGCGCCAGTATATCGAAGGTCAGGCGGCGGCGCGGGGGCTCGGCAATCTGACGGTCATCACCTGTGACATGAACGATTTCGAGGCCCCGACGGCGGACGCCCGGGGCTATGACCGCATCGTCTCGGTGGAGATGTTCGAGCATATGGCCAACTGGCGCGCCCTGCTGACCCGGGCGCGCGGCTGGTTGAAGACCGATGGCCGGATGTTCATCCACATCTTCACCCATCGCGCCGCGCCGTACCGGTTCGATCACACCGACAGCGGCGACTTCATCGCCCAGCATTTCTTCACCGGCGGGGTCATGCCCAGCCACGGTCTGATGCGGCAGTTCCCGGACCTTTTCCACGTCGAGCAGGAATGGAACTGGAGCGGGGTCAACTATGAGCGCACGGCCAACGACTGGCTGGCCAACATGGACGCCAACGCCGACCGGGTTATGGAACTGATGCGCGAGACCTATGGCGAGGACGCGGTGTTGTGGCGTCGCCGGTGGCGCCGGTTCTATCTGGCCACGGCGGGCCTGTTCGGTAACGATGCCGGAAACACCTGGGCCGTCAGCCACTACCGGCTCAAGCCCGCCTGAGGACGACACCATGCTGAAATACATCGCCGCCTATCTGGGTACCGGCCTGACCTTCGCCGCCATCGACGCGGTGTGGCTGACCACCATGACCGAGCGGCTGTACAAGCCCGTGCTGGCTCCGATCCTGGCCGAGAAGCCGGACCTGAAGGTGGCGGTCATCTTCTATCTGATCTATTTCTTCGGGATCGTTTTCCTGGCCATCGCGCCGGCCCTGCGGGCAGGGGGCTGGCAACGGGCGGCCCTGAACGGCGCGGTGCTGGGGTTCGTGGCCTATGCCACCTACGACCTGACCAATCAGGCGACGCTGATTGTCTGGTCGACAAAGCTGACCCTGATCGACCTGGCCTGGGGCACGACCCTGACGACGGCGTCGGCCATCGGCGGCTATCTCGCGGCAAGCTGGGCCAAGAGCCGGTTCGGCTGACCCGGACGTCGCGCGATTAACCTTTTTTCTCCCCCGCGACGGGCACGAGGTGGTCAGCGGGCGGGGATAGGGTAAAAGACCGTCTGAGTGGAGTTCAGTCGGGGGTCGATTTGCGCGCGGGCATCAACGCACTGACAGCGACCTTCGTGGTCGGCGTGCTGGCCGGGCTGGTGCTGACTCCGGACGGCCGCGCCTGGCTGCGCAATCCCACGGTGATGCTGGGCGACCGCGCCGCGGCGTCCGCCCCGCCCACCGCCCCCGCCGTGGCACCTGTCGCCGTCCCGCCGGCTCCCGCGATCGCGACCGTGACGCCGCTGTCGGCGCGGCTGGCGAAGGGGCCGCTGCGGATCGGCGTGTTCGGCGACTCCATGGCCGAAGGCCTCTACACCGGCCTCTACCGCGACCTGCAGGACCAGCCGAATGTCTCGGTGCTCAAATTCTCCCAGGTGTCGACGGGTCTCAGCCGCTTCGACTATGTGAACATCCAGGCCAAGACCCAGCGCCAGCTGGACGACCAACCGGTCGACGTGGCGATCATGCTGTTCGGCACCAATGACGCGCAGGGGATCGACACGGGTGGTCAGGTGCACATGTTCGGCACCGACGGCTGGAAGGCCGCCTATGCGAAACGGATCGACGATCTGGTCGTGCTGATGCGCAGCCGCGACGTGGCCGTCTATTGGGTCGGCCTGCCGCGGATGAAGCGGGACACCTTCGACGCCCGGATGATGCTGATCAATGCGGTGGTCGAGGCGCGGATGAAGGCGCTGGGCGTGCCGTATATCGAGACCGTCGACCTGACCGCCAACAGCGACGGCGACTATGAGGCCTATCTGCCGACGGAGACCGGGCGCCGCATCCTGATGCGGGCCAACGACGGAATCCACATGTCGACGGCCGGCTATCTGCGCATCAGCGCGCCGGTGGCCGCGCGGCTGAAGCGCGACGCCGGACTGGACCGACCGCAACCGTCCCCCGCTGTCACGCCCGCCGCCTGAGCATGAACACGCTCGCGGCGGTCCTTGCAGCGGCCGGCATGGCGGTTCTTGCCGCGGCCGGCCCCTCACGGGCCCAGACGCCGTATCTTCCGGTCGATCCGCCGCCGGAACCGGGCCAGTCGGTCTGTCCCGACGGCCTGTGTCAGGCCGGGGCGCTGGAGGGGCTATTCGAGGCGCTCGCGGCCACCGAGACGGACACGCGCGGGCGGCCGGTGCACATCCTGCAGATCGGCGACAGCCACACGGCGGGCGACCGGATCACCGGCAAGCTGCGCGGCGTGATGCAGGCACGGTTCGGCCAGTCCGGGCGCGGCGTGCTGCCGCCGGGGACGCCGTACGCGGGCTATGCACCGCTTCTGGTGCAGGTGGCCGGGGCGGGCTGGATTACCGAAGCGGCGAGCCTGCAGCCGCCGGCCGGGGCACCGAAGCCGCGGGTCGGACTGGCGGGGATGCGATCGACCGGGACGGAAGGGGCCCTGCTGGGCTTCGACCTCGATCCGGGGGCGGAGGCGACAGCGGTCGGTGTCTGCGGCCGGGCGCGCGGACCGGGCGAGGGCCTGTCGGTCGAGGCCGCCGGACTGGGGCGGGGGCTGGATTTCAACGGCACGGCACCGGATCAGGAAGTCTGCCGTGAACTGACACTGTCGCGGCCCGCGGCCTCGGTCCGGCTGGTCTCGCTCGAGCGCGGCGTGGTGATGGATTCGGTGCTGCTGACCGGCGCGCGGCGCGGGGTCATGGTGTCCAACCTCGGCGTCGTCGGCGCAAGTCTGCGGGACCTGGGGTCGCGGGACGAGGCCATCGTCGCGGCCGAGCTGGCCTATTGGCGACCGACGTTGATCGTCCTGGCCTATGGCACCAACGAAGGCTTCGACGACCGGCTGGACGCGGGGGCCTATGAGACTTTGCTGCGGGGACAGCTGGGGCGGATGCGGCGGCTGGCGCCGGCGGCGTCGCTGATGATCATCGGAGCCCCCGACGCCTTGCGCAACGGGGTCCAGGACGGGTGCAGCGCCGATGGCAGGCGGACCCCGCCACCCTCGCTGGCGGTGGTGCGGGACGTGCAGCGCCGGGTCGCCGCCGACATGGGTGTGGCGTTCTGGGACTGGCACGGACGGATGGGCGGCGACTGTTCCTCGGACCGGCTGGCGATGCGGACCGAGCCCCTCATGCGCGGCGACCGGGTGCATTTCACCTCGGTCGGCGGCGACTGGATCGGCGGCGTTCTGGCCGACGACCTGCTGCGCGCGTTCGCGGTCTGGAAGGCCGCCCGGACCGCGACGGGAGCGGGCGGCTAGATGCTGTTTCCCACCCTCGCCTTCGGCATATTCTTTCTGTTCGTCTATTTCACCGCCTGGTCGCTGGATCGCGAGAACGGTCGGCGCAAGCTGTTCCTGCTGCTGGCCAGCTGGTTTTTCTTCGCCCAGTGGGACTGGCGGTTCGTCGCCCTGCTGATCGCCTCGGCGGTGCTCAACTGGGCGGTGGCGGCGCTCATCGCCAAGCGGATGCGGGACTATCCCGATGGTCGGCGGGCCTGGCTGGTCGGGCTGGGCGTCGCGGTCAATCTGCTGATCCTGGGCTTCTTCAAATACTACGGCTTCTTCATCGAACAGGCGGGCGAACTGCTGACCCAGTTCGGGTGGGAGCGGGACCTGCCGCTGCTGCAGATCGTGCTGCCGGTCGGGATCAGCTTCTTCACCTTCCAGGGCATCAGCTATGTCGTGGACGTGCATCGCGGCAAGACGCCGCCGGCCAAATCGCTGGTCGACGTCATGCTGTTGATGAGCTTCTTCCCGCATCTGGTGGCCGGTCCGATCGTACGCGCCTCGGATCTGTTGCCCCAGTTCGACCGGGCCCCGCGCCTGACCCGCGCGATCGCCACCCACGGCCTGCTGCTGATCGTCTGGGGCCTGTTCAAGAAAACGGTGATCGCCACCGAGCTGTCGGTGAACCTGGTCGATCCGGTGTTCTTCGATCCGTCGGCCTATTCCGCGTTCGACATCGCGGCGGCGACCTATGGCTATGCGGTTCAGATCTATTGCGACTTCTCGGCCTATTCGGACATGGCGATCGGGCTGGCAGCCCTGCTGGGTTATTCCTTCCCGAGGAATTTCGACCAGCCGTACCGGGCCAGTTCGATGCAGAGCTTCTGGCGGCGCTGGCACATCAGCCTGTCCAGCTGGCTGCGCGACTATCTGTATGTGCCGCTGGGTGGCGGCAAGAAGGGGCTGATCTCGTCCTGCATCAACGTCTTCATCACCATGGTGCTGGGCGGGTTGTGGCACGGGGCGGCCTGGACCTTTCTCGCCTGGGGCGCGCTGCACGGCGGGGTGCAGGTGATCG
>JBBQTX010000014.1:0-16180 GCA_038234475.1 Caulobacterales bacterium
TGGACTATCTGCAGGAGCCGGACATCTTCCACGACGTCTTCGGCCATGTGCCGATGCTCAGCGACCCCGACTTCGCCGCCTATATGGAGGCTTACGGCAAGGGCGGGCAGCGGGCGGCGTCGCTGGGGATGCTGCAGAACCACGCTCGCCTGTACTGGTACACGGTCGAGTTCGGTCTGAAACAGGACGCGGGCGGGCTTCGCATTTACGGGGCCGGCATCGTGTCGTCGTCGACCGAGAGTGTCTTCTCGCTTGAAGACCCGTCGCCCAACCGCCTCGGCTTCGATCTCGAGCGGGTGATGCGAACGCTGTACAGGATCGACGACTTCCAGCAGGTCTATTTCGTCATCGATTCTATCGAGGCGCTGAAGGCCGAGACGCTGAAGGATTTCGGCCTCATTTACGACCGGCTGAAGGGTGCCGATGACATCGCCATTGATGTGATCCAGCCCTGTGACCGGCTCACCACCCGTGGCACACAGGCCTACGCCCACAAGGGTGGGAGGTTTGCGGCATGAAGTGGCTGGTAGCGAGCATGGCATTGGCGGGTCTGGTTCCGGCGACCGCAGGCTGCACCGACAGCAAGCGCGCCAGCCAAGCTGCGACCTGGGGCGACCAGGCGGCGGATATCACCTGCTGGTCCTATGGCGAACAGACCTATAGCGGTCGCTCCACCGGCAAGGTCGAGTACGACGAAGGCGGACGTGTCTCGTTCGTCGATGCGGCTAACAGCCGGTACACGACGATCGAGGGAGATTGCCGCATGGTCTATCTGTCGGATCGGAACGAAGCAGCCGTCGTGCCGGCACCTGCGCCTGCGCCTCTCCCGCCAGCGATTGCACCCGCCGCCTGATTGTCGACCGCCAGGCTCTTCGTCCGCAGTTCGCCCATCAGGACACGGCGATCAGGGGGATGGCACCGTTGGCGTCAGCGGAATCGGCACGCGGCCGCGATCATCCCCGGTCGTCCCCGATGCCGATGCGGTGGCTGATCGTGAGAGTCACCGTTTGGAAAGCACGGGCCACGCCTTCCATGTCCCGACCGCATAGGCGATCCCGTAGGCAAGGACGATCAGCGAACTCCATAGGATGAATGGCGTGACGTCGCCGCGATTGATCAACAGCGCCGGGATCAGCACCAGCCCCCGCAACAGATAGACGGCGCTGATCAGCACCAGGGCCGTCCGCATCAGCGGCAGGCGCGGCATCAGCCCGGCACCCGCGAACGCATAGGCGGACCAGATCGCCAGCACGGTCGCGATTCCCAGCGTGATCAGGGCCGCGACCGGGTCGCCGCGTTCCGCCATCCGGGCCATCTCCTCGCCGGCCCCGAAGTAGCGGTACCAGTCGGGTCCGCCGATGATGCAGCCGATGTGCAGCAGCGAGGCCGCAGCGCTCGGCACGCCGCCGATCACGAGGGCGGGGTTGCGGGTCGGTTTCATGCGGTCTCCGGCGGAGGCTTGAGCGCGCGAGCGGCTTCTGCGACGAACAAGGTTACATCATTCAGGGATTTGGCCATCCTGACCAGTGGTACCGGGACGCCGCCTCGGTCGTCCTCGAATCGCTCGATCTCGATGTAACCGCTCGCCCGATAAAGGGGCTCGCCGCCCATGGTGGCGACCAATTCGGTCCGGTCGTAGCCCTCGGCCCGCGCCGCCACCTCGCACAGTGCCAGGATGCAGCGACCGACGCCCTGCCGCACGAATTCCGGTGCCGTATACATGGCTCGCACGCGCGCCGCGTCGACGCCCGGCGTCAGCGGCGCCGGAATCCGGCCGGGCGTGTAGTCGCCGCCGTATTCAGTGATGCGCCGGCTCCAGCCGCCGCATCCGGCCAGAACGCCCGCTGCTTCGACGATAAAATAGGTCCGGTCGGCGATGATTTGGCTGTCCAGCCCCATGAGCTTTCGGCTGGCGGAGATCTGTTCCGGCGTCAGGAAAGCGGCCAGCGGCCCGGCGATGGCGCGGTTCATCAGGTCCACCAGCGCCGGAATGTCGGCCTCGACCGCGTCGCGATGGGTGAGGGGGGCTATCAAGGCCGGCTCCGGGCTGATGCTGTGGCCGCGCCGCCGCGACCTTTCGCCAGGTCCGCTGCTGGCCTAAGACGGCGCGACAGGAGCCATACCATGGATTTCACCCCCGTCAGCGGCCGCGACATGCCGCGCTTTGCCGGCATCAAGACCTTCTTTCGCCTGCCGATCGCACCGGTCGACGCGGCCTATGACGTCGGCCTGGTCGGGGTGCCGTTCGACGGCGGTGCCAGCTATCGCCCCGGTGCCCGTTTCGCCCCTTCGAAGGTGCGCGAAGTGTCCAGTCTGGGGCGCGGCTACCACATGACGCGAGAGCTGAACTGGGTCGAGCGGTTGAAGGTCGCCGACCTCGGCGACGTCGCCGCCGTGCCCGTCTCCGGCGAGGAGACCTACCGCCGGATCGAGACATTCTTCGACGCCCTCATGGCCCACGACAAGCGGTTCATCGCCGTCGGCGGCGACCACTCGACCACCCTGCCGGTGCTCAGGGCCGTGGCGCGCAAGCACGGGCGGCTGAACATCATCCATTTCGATGCCCATCTGGACACCTATCCGGCGGCCTGGGGGCAGGAGTATCACCATGGGGCCTTCATGCGGCATGTGATCGATGAGGGTCTGGCCGATCCGGCGCGGGTCCTGCAGATCGGCATCCGGGGTCCGCTGGCCACCGGCGACGACCTCGACTTCACCCGCGTCAACGGCGTCACGGTGACGACGGTGGACGACCTCCGCATCGGCGGGCTGGAGGCCTTCATCGCCCGCCTGCCGGCGTTTCCGGACGGGCCGACCTACATCACCTTCGACATCGACTGCCTCGACCCGGCCTTCGCGCCGGGCACGGGGACGCCGGTGCCGGGCGGTCTGACGACCTATGAGGTGCAGCGCATCCTGCGGGCGCTGAAGATCGGCAATCTGGTCGGCGGTGACGTCGTCGAGGTCTCGCCGCCCTACGACGTCTCGGACATCACCGCACTCGCCGCAGTCGACGTCATGTTCGAAATGCTGGCCCAGATGGCGACGCGAGCCTAGGGGCGCAGGCCCTTGATTTCGCTTTCGAGATTCTTCACCGCCCCGGCCTCGAAACTGGCCACCGGATAGGCGCAGTAGTCGGCGGCGTAATATGCACTTGGGCGGTGATTGCCGCTGGCCCCGAGACCGCCGAACGGCATGTCGCCGGCGGCACCCGTGGTCGGGCGATTGAAATTGACCACGCCGGCGCGGATGCGGCGGATGAAGCGGTCCCAGTGGGCCGGGTCGTCGCTGACCAGACCGGCGGACAGGCCGTAGCGGGTGGCATTGGCCTGAGCGATCGCCGCGTCGAAGCTGGCGACGCGCGTCACAGACAGGAAGGGGGCGAACATCTCCTCGTCGGGAACGTCAACGCCGGTTACGTCGATGATGGCCGGGCGGACGAAGGCACCGGGCAGATTGTCGACCGGACCGGAGGCGCGGATGACCCTCGCCCCCATGTCGATCCGGTCCTGCAGCGCCTTCAGCGCGGCCTCCGCCGCCTTCACCGAGATCAGCGGCCCGGCATAGGGTTCGGGCGTGCTGTTCCACGGCGCGAACACCAGCCGCTCGACCAGGGCATTGACCGCCTCGACGATGGCGTTGCCCCGCGGCCCGTCCGGCACGATCAGGCGGCGCGCGCAGGAACAGCGCTGGCCCGTGGTGACGAAGGCGGACTGGACGACGATCCCGGCGACAGCCTCGGCGTCGGCGGCGTCCCACACCACCAGCGGATTGTTGCCGCCCAGCTCCAGCGCCAGGATGACGTGCGGGTCTTCGGCGAATTTGCGCCGGAAATGCGCGCCCGCCGCGCCCGAGCCGGTGAACATCAGGGCGTCGATCGGCTGGTCCAGCAGGGCCGCTCCGGTGTCGCGTCCGCCCTGGATCAGGTTGAACACGCCGCGGGGCAGGTCGGCCTCGGCCAGGCAGTCCGCCATCAGCTGTCCGGTCCAGGGCGTCTCCTCCGACGGCTTGAACACCACGGTGTCGCCGGCCAGCAGGGCCGGGACGATGTGGCCGTTGGGCAGGTGTCCGGGGAAGTTGAACGGGCCCAGCACGGCGGCCACGCCGTGTGGCCGGTGACGTAGGGTCGCTTGCCCGAAGGCCGTCTCGGCCGTGCGCTCCCCGGTTCTTTCGTCATAGGCACGGATCGACAGGTCGACCTTGCCGGCCATGGAACCGAGTTCCGCCGTGGTCTCCCACAGGGCCTTGCCGGTCTCGCGGGAGATGGCCTCGGCCATCTGCGGCGCGCGGGCCTTCAGTGCGGCCTGATAGCGTTTGACCGCGTCGATCCGGTCCTGCCGCGGTCGGTCGGCCCAGTCCGGGAAGGCCGCCCGGGCAGCCTCGACGGCGGCCTGGACCTCTGCGGTCGAGGCGGCAGGGCCGTCCCAGACGGTTTCGCCGGCTGCGGGATCAATGGAGGTGAAATTCATTCTGTTTCCGCTTATCCCGGCGAAAGCCGGGACCCAGTTGTTTCGTGAGGGAGGATGCGTGGGACCGACGCCGGGTCCGTTCAAGCATCGCCGGTGCGGCCAAAGCACTGGGTCCCGGCTTTCGCCGGGATGAGCGGAGAGTGTGGGTCACGACTTGACCCTCACCAGATCGCCAGTCTTCACTTTCAGCGCATCGGCGGTCTCGCGGTTCAGCGTGGCCGTCTCGCCTTCGATCATGACGCGCTGTCGGACGGCGCGAAAACCACTGACGGAGTCGGTCGAGATCAGCGCGGGCAGTTCGGCTTCGACCGCGTCGGCGACGGCCACCGTCAGCGAGCGCGCGTCGCGCACGGTGCGGATGTTGTCCCGACCGCATGACACCGTCGGGCCGGCGTCGAAGATGTCGACCAGGCCGTTGGGCCGGAAACCCTCGCTTTCCAGCAGTGCCATCGCCGGCACGCCCTGCGGGTGGACCTTGCCGATCACGGCCCGCGCCGGTTCAGGCAGCAGGTCGATATAGATCGGATGGCGGGGGGCCAGATCGAGGATGAATTGCTTGTCCGTCGTGCCGGTCATCCGGTCGGCCTCGTCGAACTCCATCGGGAAGAATTTGTGCGCCACATGATCCCAGAACGGGCAGGCGCCATCGGGCGTGAACACGCCCCTCAACTCGGCCAATACAGTCTCGGCGAACAGGTCGGGCTGCGCCCCGATCAGCATATAGCGCGACTGGCTGAGCAGCCGCCCCGCACCGCCCTTGCGCCGGTCGGCCTTCAGGAACAGCGAGCCGACCTCGGTCCAGCCGGTGCATTCATTGACCAGCACCAGTGTCTTCTGTTCCAGCTTGATGCCCAGCGACGGCGACGACTGGGTGTTGGTCACGACGCGGAATGAAAAGAACGGCCGACGCAGGCCGACCGCCGCCTTCACCGAACAGACGCCATCGACGTCGCCGGTGTCGGTTTCTTCCAGCATCAATGTGTACCAGCACTCGGGCGCGTCCAGTCGGCCGGCGAAGCTGTCGCGGCTGAGGTCCAGCCGTTCCGCCAACTGGTCAGGGTCTTCGGCCAGGCTGGTGAAGCCGGGACCGCTGAGGATGGCCAGTTCCAGAAGAAAGTCGAGGTCGGCGGGGCCGGCGGGTCGGACGACGAGCATGGGTTACATCGTCTCCAGACGCAGGCGCTTCAGTTTCAGCGCGTCGATCTCGCCCGAGGCGATCTTGCACAGGATCAGGGCCGAGAGCCGGGCGCGTTCCACGAAACTGGCCGGCCAGGCGAATTCCTGGTCCGAATGGATGTCGCCGCCCAGCACGCCGAGGGTGTCGATATTGGGCAGGCCCGCCGCGTGCAGGTTGTTGCCCTCGCAGACCCCGCCGGACGGCTTCCACGCGATGGCCTGGCCGAGCAGGGCCCCGGTGTCGCGCACGGCCTCGAACAGGGCGGTCTGGCCGGCGTCCATCGGCTTGGGCGCGCGCGTCATCCCGCCATGAAGCTCCATCGTCAGACCGGGTAAGGGGGTGTCGGAGGCGATCTCGCGCACCGCCGCGGCGATCCAGCCTGCTGCCGCAGCGTCCGGAACGCGGACGTTGAAGCGAACCACGGCATTGTCGGCGACGACATTGAGGGGCCCACCGCCGCTGATCTTGGCGACATTGACGGTGACCCCGTCGCGTCGGCCGTTCAGCGCGTGCAGACGGGCCGCCAGAATGGCGGCGCCGGCCACGGCATTGGCCCCCTCGTCGAAGGCGCGTCCCGCATGGGCGGCCTTGCCGGTGACGACCAGATGATAGTTGCCGCTGCCCTTGCGCGCCCCGGCCAGGGTTCCGTCCGCCAGCGCCGGCTCATATGTCATGCCGACATGGCCGCGCGCGCCGAGTTCGGACAGCAGGGGCGCCGAGGCCGGCGAGCCGATCTCCTCGTCCGGCGACAGCAGTACGGTCCAGCCGATCCGGTCGCGCTCGGGGTGGGTCTCGAACGCTTCCAAAGCGGCCAGCATGACCGAGATGCCGCCCTTCATGTCGGCGATCCCCGGTCCGTTCAGGGCCCCGTCGACCCGGGTCGTGACGGTCTGGAAGGTACTGTCGGCGGGGAACACGGTGTCATAGTGGCCGGTCAGCACGACCTGTACGGCGGCGTCGGGTCGGGCGGTGATCATCAGCGCGTCGGCGTGTGCGTCGCTGTGGACCGAGCCGTCGTCGGCGACGGTCGTGGATGTGAGCGTTGGAACACGGACGAGTTCGGCCGAAAGGCCTGTCGATTCGGCCTCCAGCCGATCAAGCATGGTTGCCAGACCGACGGCGTTGCGGCTGCCGGAGTTGACCTTGGCCCAGTCAATCGCGCGGCCGACGATGGTGGTCTCGCGCGCCGCGACGTGGTCGAGCACGATCTGGTCAGGGGGCAGAATCCGCATGCGGGCGAACCCTAGCGGGGCGGACGGCAAAGGTGAAGGCGATGCGGCTTTCGACTCGGCGGCGCTCGGGTTAGGTTCGTGTTTCCAAAGGGGACCAAAAGACTGATGAGCGATCTGATCAAGGCAATGAACCCGGCCGCAAGCCTGGCGACGGAACAGGCCGCGCTGGACGCGGCTCGCGTCAGCGCGGTTGGAATGGTCCTCGGGGCGGTCAACCAGGCGGTGGCGGGTTGGTATGCGTCGACCGACGCCGGGATAGAGGCGGCCCGAGCCATGGTGGAACAGATGCTCGGCCAAGCCCCGTCAGCAGAACAAGTTGCCCAACAGGCCCAGTTTGGCTTGATCACAACGGGCGTTCTCGTGCTTATCCAGCTCGGACTCGCGGCGGTTCAGTGGCGCAAACCCAACGGGGTCTTGCCCATCATTTTTCTGATCTTCGTAATCTGGGGTCTGGGGACGGCATGCCTGGCTTTTTTCGTGCCCGCACTTGCGGCGGCCCAGCCGCTTTGGTTGACCCTGGTGACCGTGGTCCTGATGGCGGTCGCCGCCGTCACCCATATCGCTTCGATTCGGGGTTCGAGCGCATTGAACAAGCTCCGCATGGAAGCCGCACAATAGGACGAGTCACCGGTTCGGGCGCCGGTCCTCGCGATCGGTGCCCGGCGGGCGTGACTGTCGGCGCCAGCGAATCGACAGGCTGGCGTCGCCCTGTCCGCCGAATTTGGAGCTGATGGTCAGGTTGCGACGCACCCGCCATTCGACGTTGGCGGCCGCCCCGTTCTCGCCGCCGCCGATGATCTCCAGATAGACGTCGTCGGTGATGTAGCGACCGCCCGCGACCGTGATGCCGGAGGCCTCGCCGCCGAACGACAATCGGTCCAGGCCGGCCAGTTCCCTCAGGTTTCCGATCACGTCGAAGCCGCCGCCGCCAGCCAGTCCCGCCACCCCGGCGGCCAGTTGCGCCGCCTCGATCGGGGCCAGCTGCGACGCCGAACGCCCGAAAAGTACCTGCGACAGGATTTCGTCTTGCGGCAGGGCCGGGGTCGAGGTCAGGGTGATCTCCGGCCGCGCCGCCGTGCCCGTTACCCGGATCGTCGCGGTCAGGGCGGGATCGTCGCGGGTCGCCGACAGGTTGAGCCGGATCTGCTCGGCGTTGGTCGACAGGCTGACCGTGCCGCGGTCGTCGAACACGAACCGCTTGCCGGCGAAATCATAATCGCCGCGCACGACCGTGGCCCCGCCGCTCAGGATTGGCCGGGCGATGGTGCCGGTCACCCGGGCGTTGACGCTCATCTCCACATTCAGGCCACGACCTACCATGAATACGTCGCCGCCAGGCGAGCGCAGGGTGACGTCGAGCCCGAACTGGAGCCCTCGCTGGCGGTTCTGATCGACCTCGGGAATGTCGCCCCCGGGCTTGTTGACCTCGATGACGTCCATGCGGACAATCCCGGTCGAGCCGGGCGGATTGGCCTCGATGCGCGCCTCGTCGATGTCCATTCGGCCGGTCAGGGTGATGTTCCCGTCCGTGCCACGGGTCACCGTCAGAGGTCCCGAAGCCTTGGCCGCCGCGATGTCGTTGTCGATGATGCGGAAACGATTGAGCAGCAGTTGGAAGCTGGACCCCGAGCCCTCGGTCAGGCCGATGCGCCCGTTGCCGGTGACCGAGCCGCCGGCCCCATCGACGGCGCTGAAGGCCTCGACAAATCCGGTGGTGTCGTCAAAGCGGCTGGCTAGGGTCACGTTCTCCAGCCGCACTCCCGTGGCGCTGTCGCTGAAGGTCCCTTCCCGCAGGTCCAGACGTCCGGTGATCTGTGGGGCGGACAGGGAGCCGGCGAGGGCGGCCCGGGCATTGATCTGGCCCGACAGCGACCGCTCGCCGCCGGCCAACAGGTCCCAGATGGGCTGGATCTGCCCCTGGATGGATATGTGGCCGGACATATTCTGTGTACGGACTATCGCCAGTCTGAGGGGCGCGGCAGACGCCTCGACCGGAAGTGTTACGTCGGCGGTGGCCCGCACCGCGTCGCCGTCGCTGGCCTGGGCCTGGACGCGCAGGGTGTTGTTGACCAGCACGGCGTTCAGCGTGCCGTCGACCGCGAGCCCCCGCGGGGCATCCATGCTGCGGACACCGTCCAGCGTGACGTTGGCCGAGCCCGAGAGGTCTGACCCCGCCCCCCGCAGCGACATGCGACCGGTCACCCGGCCCCTCAGGTCCGGGACGAGTGACCCCAGATCGACGCTGGTCAGATTGGCCTCGACGATGGCGGCGCGCGAATCCTGGCGGAGTTCGCCGAGCAAGACTCCCCCGCCGACGCCCAGATCGACCCGCGCGACCCGCCCGTCTCCGGACAGGGCGAAGACGGCGGGGTTCCGGGTAGTGAAGGCGATTTCGCGGATTCGTCCAGAGCCCTCCAGCACCACGGTCTGGGCGGGTCCCGCGCGCGAATAGACACCGGAGCCGTCGAACCGGCCGGGGGTCGAACCACCGACATCGGCTTTGAGCGTGAACGGCAGGCGGTCCAGGGTTCCGCGACCGTTGAGGTCCAGTGACCGGATCACCCAGGTCGACCCCGCCAGGCGGACATTGCGGCCGGTGACCTCGAGAATGGCCGTGTCGGAGCCCGCACTCTCGGTCAACCTCACCCGGCCGTCTGCGGTGCCCGACGCGAGGAAGGCACCGGGTCGAGCGGTGAAGGTCAGGTCCGCGCTGGAGGGAATCCGGTTGGACAGGGCGATGGCCCCCCGGGCCGTGACACCGCCCGCATCCAGGTCGACGTCTGTCAGGCGAATGCGGTCGCCGCCCAGCGAGAAATTGCCGCTGGCGCGGGCGGGTCCATAGTTTGAAACGGCGTTGACCGTGATCCGCCCGTCGGAGGCATCAGCCCCTCGCCTGAAGCTCAGCGTCATATCCGCGTTGGCCAGCGCCAGGGGGCCGGCGTTGACCTTGGCGAACCTGGCTCGCAGATCGGCGCGAGGCTCGGCGAGGGTCCCGGTGAGGGCCCCGTTGCCGGTCATCGCACCGTCTATCTCCAGGGGGCCGACGCCGAAGGGCCCCTTGGCGTCCCAGTTGAGGGCCAGCTGCATGCCGCCGTCGGCCGCGATCAGGCCCCGGGCATCCGCCGAGCCCTGCGCGCCGCTCAGTTCCGCCCGTTCGACCTCGATGCGTCCGTCGTTCAGAGCCCCGGTCAGCTGAAGGCGGGGGGCGCGCCCCAACAGCCGGTCGAG
The DNA here is from genome assembly GCA_038234475.1 of Caulobacterales bacterium. Classification (GTDB taxonomy): domain Bacteria; phylum Pseudomonadota; class Alphaproteobacteria; order Caulobacterales; family Caulobacteraceae; genus Brevundimonas. Next base: position 10,107 of record JBBQTX010000014.1, read on the forward strand.
TTCGCTCATGCCGATGGCGAGGTCCCGTCCGCGTCCATCAAAGGTGAGCCGCCACGGCGCACCGCTGCGTGCGGTCGATGCGGTGATCGGACCGCTCAGACGACCTGTGGCCCCTTTTCTAAGGCGCGACAGTTCGGTGACCTCGATCTGACCCCGGAATCCCAGCCCGCCGACAAGGTTTCGTCCACCGGAGCCGGACACGCGTAACGCCTGTCCCGTCACCTCGACCCGCTCCAGCAGGAGGGCTCCGTCACGCTGACGCGCGGCCTCGAATTCGATCCGCGGCTGGGCACCCAGCAGGCCGCCCACGATCCCGGCGGTGGAGCCGCCGGTCGCACGGATGTCACCGTCGAGATCCATTCGACCGGCCTGGACCCTTACGTTCAGAGGCCCACGAATGCGTTGCGCACGGTAGCTGGACACGTCGGCGGAGAGCACGTCGACCGAGCCCTGCAGGGTCCAGTTGACCGGATCTCCCCGGAACAGTCCGACATAGGCGGCGCCCGCGCCGGATAATTGGCCGGTCAGTCGGGTGAGCGACCGGGTCGACACGTTCACCTGGATCCCTTCCGGACTGCTCCTGTCGCTGAGGCGGAATTCACCGCTGGCGCTGGCGTTCAGATTGTCGGCGATCAACCGCCAGCCTAGGCCTTGAAATCCGTCGCCGTTGGCGTCGGGCGCAGTGGCCAGGCCGAACCGCGCGGTTCGCCCGATCCGCTCGGCGAAGGGGCGCAACAGGTCCGAGCCCGAGAAGTCTGCATAGCCGGATATCCGGGCCTGATCCTTGCCGTACTGCCCCTTGATGGTCAGGGGCACGAAGGTGCCGGAGCGCACCACCGCGTCGACGACCTCGCCGTTCACAATGGCCATGGCGCGGAACGGTGCGTCCGGCGAATAGCCCAAGGCACCAGCCAGCGGCCCGCCTTGCGCCTCATTTGCTCTCAGGTTCAGGCGCAGGTCGGCGATATCGTCGCCGAGCGCGGCGGTCAGCCGCAGATAATCGCCGGGCCGGCTGTTGCTGTCGGCGTTGATCGTCGCCCGTTTCAGGCCGGTCCGGGGGATGTCGGCCTCGCCGGCCAGCTTCCAGCGTCCGTACTCCTTGCTGAATCCCTCCAGCAGTTCGACGTCGGCAGTGAACCGGTCGATGTCGATGGACAGTGCCTGCGGCCCTGGCGGCTTGGTCGATGGCTCCACGTCGGGCCGGCGGATCAGTCGGACCACGTCGGCCTCGACCTCTGTGGCATGGAATCGGCGAGCGACCAGTGGCCACCAGTCCCAGTTCACCCGGACCTTGCGGGCCTCCAGCCACACCCCCTTGGCGTCGGTCACGGTCACCCGGTCGATGGTGAAGTCGTCGAACAGGTCGCCGCGCACGCCCTCGACATTGATCCGACCGTAGCGACCGATCTTCTTGCCGGCCACGAAGCTGGTGACCAGGTCACGTCCGGGTCCGGACAGCAGATACATCCGTCCGCCGACCAGAACGACGATCAGCAGGGCGGCCACGACGGCGGCGGCCATGCCCCCGAAAAAAGCGATGGCCTGCAGGCGCGTGCGCTTCTTCTTCGCCTTTTCCGCAGGCGTATCGGGTGTTTCGGGGGGCAGCGTCGTTTCGGTCAAAACGCCTGACCGATGCTGACATAGATCTGGAAGTCGGAATCACCCTCGCGCCGGTCCAGCGGGAAGGCGATATCGGCGCGGATCGGTCCGAAGGGCAGCTTGTAGCGCACACCTACCCCCGCCCCGTAGCGCAGATTGCTGAAGTCCGGGGCCTGCTGGAACCCGACGGCACCGGCATCGACAAAGGCCACGGCCTGAAAGTCACCCCACACGTCGCGGCGCACCTCGATCGAGGACTCGAACAGGCTCAGCCCGCCACGCGGCGTATTGTCCGGCAGGCGCGGGCCGACGCCCTGAAAGTCGAAGCCGCGCACCGAGCCTCCGCCACCGGAGTAGAACAGCCGGTCCGACGGCACGGTCAGCTCTTGGCCCCCAAGGATCGACCCGAACCGGACCCGTCCGGCCAGCACGGTCTTCGCATTGTCCTGAAGGGGCAGATAGGCGGTCGCCTGGGCCTCGGCGCGCAGGAACGCGACCGTGTCCTCTCCCGACACGCCGGTGGGTTGGGCAGAGGCGGTCAGCCGCCAGCCGGTGACCGGGTCCAAGGGGCTGTTGGACCGGTCCAGATAGACGCTGGCACGCCCGGTCAGGATCACCAGATCGCGATCGAAATTGATCGGCAACTGAGTGACCGGATCGAACCGGTTCTCGTCGTACTGACCCGCGTCGAACCCGAGCCCGTAGCTGAGGAAGGAGCTCTTGCCGATGCGCTGCTGCAGGTCGGCAGCGATCGCCACGGCGGTGCGGCGATAGGCGTCGGTGTCCTCGTTCAGCAGGGCGGCGGACACCTTCAGCGTCTGTCCGGGGCGACGCCAGTGCGGCAGGCTGAGACTGACACCGAGGCGACTGTCGACGTTCGCGGCGCGGGCCTGCCACACGACGGTGTCCGCCCGGCCGAAGCGGTTGTGCCACGTCCACAGCAGATCCACGCCGGACCCCTCTGCGGTCGAAAAGGTGGCCCCGGCCTCGAGCACCCGGCGCGGCCGGTCGGTCAGGGTGACGATGATCGGCCGGTGGCCATCGGCATTGGTTTGGTCGGGCGGGGCCAGGGCCACGCCGACGCCATCGTACACACCTGTTTCGAGCAGCCTGCGCTCCAGTTCGGCCAGGTCATCAGGCTTGTAGACATCGCCCTCGGACCAGGGAGCCAGACCCCCGACCCAGTCCGGGTTGGTCGACCCCTGCGTCGTCAGACGCACGCCGTCCAGCTTCACCAGCGGCCCGGCGGAAATTCGGAACGTCGGCTGCACCGTGAAGGTGGCATGGCCGACCACCACCCGTCGTGGCTCGGCCTCGGCATCGGCATAGCCGCGCAGGGTCAGGCCCGCGACGATCCGGCCCTCGCCGCCGATGACGTCGACGGCGCGGCCGGGCTCGCCGGGGACCAGGCCGATCTCTCCACGAACGGCGGCGTCCGCAGCGGCGTCGGGATCGGGCGCGGTCCATTGCAGAACCGGCTCGGTGAGGACGAACAGACGACCCGGTGCGACCTTGACGATGGCGACCGGGGTCTCGTCTCCCTCGACCACATCCTCGAGGGTCGGCTGGTAGTAGCCCTCGGAGCGCAGCAACGCCTCGGCCGCCTCAAGGGCACCGCGCGCGCGCCGTCGCGCCTCGAACCGGTTCGATGGCGGAGAATCGACCTCGCCCACAGCGCGGACCAACTGGGCGCGAAGTTCGGCGTCCATCTCGCCTCGAATCTCGGCGCGCGGATCGGCTGCGACGCTGGACGCGAAAAGGACGAGACCCGCCGTGCTGGCGAGAAACAGGACGGGCCGTGGCGTCAAATCGAAACCTTCGTCAGGAACAGGGCGCGGACCCCGCCGTCCCGCGCGCCTGCGACCGCCTTGGGGCGGCGGTCCAGGTCAATAAAACAGAGTCTCGCTCTCGGGTTTGACCGATTCGGCGGACGACCGCCTTTCGGGCGGCAAGGTGGTCGAATCGACGGTCGGCGCATCGACGGCGCTCGGCGCCGCTGCGGGGACCGCTACCTCGTCGGCAGCCGGAGCCACCGCCGCGTCGATGCTCGCGTCGGCGGTCTCGGCGTCATTCGATACATTGGGATTTTCGCACGCGGCGAGCGAAAGGGCTCCGGTCACGGCGAGAAGGGCAATCAGGCGTCTCATCGGTGTCTCCCCCGGGTCGGGTTGCTAAATGCGTGGCTCTCTGGACTGTTCCATAGCCGTGATCGTTCGGCGGGTCATTACGGCAACCCATCCTTTTCGTGTTGCGCGCGCCCAGCCGGCTGGAGAGCGCCGGAAGACCCGGGGGGCGAAATCGCCTGGCCGACCGCCCATCGCGCCAGGACATCGTCCAGAGAACGGGCTTCGGACTGCGGCGCGGGCCAAGGCAATCCCTGGCCGAACCGCGGCGCGGGTGCCGGCTGCACCATGCCTGCATCGACGAAGGTCGCGCGCGCCATATTGTGCGGATGCAGCGGAGCTTCCTCGCGCGACAGGACGGGCGTGACACAGGCATCCGTGCCATGGAAATGCGCGGCCCAATCATCCCGGGTGCGGGTCGCGAACAGGGCCTCGAACCGGTTGTGCGTGGCGGGCCATCCCGCCAGATCGAACTGCGGGACCTCATCTGCGGTCAGCCCCAAGCCAGCGAGAAGCGCCGCGTAGAACTGTGGCTCCAGCGCCCCCACGGCGACGAACCGACCGTCCGCGCAGGCGAAGCAGCGGTAAAAGGGTGCGCCGCCGTCCAGCAGGTTGGTCCCCCGTTCATCGCGCCACAGTCCGCGCGCCGCCAGGGCGTGGAACAGGCCCATCAACAACGCCGATCCATCCGTCATGGCGGCGTCCACGACCCGGCCCCTGCCCGTCGTCCGCGCTTCCAGCAGGGCCGCCAGCACCCCCGTGACCAGCATCATGGCCCCGCCACCATAGTCGCCGAGCAGGTTCAGCGGCGGCCGGGGCGGTCGATCCGCTTCGCCCAGGGCCGACAGCGCGCCGCTCAGCGCGATATAGTTGATGTCATGCCCGACCTCGCGCGCCATCGGCCCGGTCTGGCCCCAGCCAGTGACCCGGCCAAAGACCATCTGCGGGTTCCGCGCCGCGCAGGCGTCGGGTCCGAGTCCCAGGCGCTCCATTACCCCCGGCCGGAACCCCTCGATAAGCGCATCGGCCGATCCGACCAGTGCCAACACCCGATCCCGATCCGCAGGGTCCTTCAAATTGACCGGCACCGCCGAACGGGCGCGATGCAGAACCTCGCCGCCGACGTCGCTGAACGCCGGCGCACCGGCCGATTCGCTCCGCACGAGGCGCAGGACCTCGGCACCCATGTCGGCCAGGACCATGCCGGCGAAGGTCACGGGCCCGAGGCCGTCGAACTCCAGGATGCGCAATCCGTCGAGAGGTTTCATGGCTTCTGCCTAGCGACGCCGCCCTCGCGCGTCGAGCCGACGCTTGACCCGGGGGCCGGATTGCAACAGAAGGCGCGTCGCCGGTTCACACACGACCGGCCTGGTATGCGCCCTTAGCTCAGTTGGTTAGAGCATCTGACTTTTAATCAGAGGGTCCTCGGTTCGAGCCCGAGAGGGCGTACCATCCCGCCGTCCGATCAAGCCTTCGGTCTTGGCTTGCGTTGGCGGCATTTCTTGCACACCAGGGTCCCGGGAACGCTGCGGCTGTAGCGGAACGCATGCTTGCAGCGCCGCTGGGCCAGCCACATCTTGATCATCTGAATCATTTTAGGAGCGATACCCGGAGATGCGGTCAGACAACTAACGATACGTCGAAGATTGTCCGTCGGTTTCAGAGCGCTTTCGATGCCGCTCCGGTTATGGTTCAACGCCTGATGCTCCGTTTCGTCCCCGTCATGGTCCTTGTCGCTTGCCTGGCCATCGCCGGCTGCGCGCCGGCCATGGGTGGGGCGCGCCAGTTCGGCGCGGGGCTGGGTGCCGCAGCCACCGCGCCGCTGGACGACTTCAACCTCCGGCGCGAACACATTCCGACAGTGCTGCTGCAGGCCGAGGCCAATCCCTACGACCTGCGCAATCTGAACCAGTGCGTCACCATCGGCGCCGAGATCGCGCGCCTGAACGAGGCCCTTGGGCCTGACACGGACGAGCCGCCGGCCCCCAATGGCTCCTTCCTCAGCGAGCGGGCGGCGGACGCGGCGGCCAAGGCCGCTCTGGACGCCATCCGTGACGCGACCACCGATTTCATCCCTGGCCGGGCCTGGATTCGCCGTCTCAGCGGGGCCGAGCAGCACCGGCTGCATGTCCAGTCCGCCATTCAGGCCGGGCGCATGCGACGGGCCTTCCTGAAGGGCACCGGCATGCAGCGCAACTGCGCACCGCCCGCCGCGCCCGCCTGGTTTCGCCCGCGCGGTCGCAGCCAGCGCTAGCCGTTGGAGGTATGGCGGCTGTGGAAGTCACGGCGGAAGGCCTCGAACCGGCCGGCAGCGATGGCCTCGCGCATCGCCGCCGTCAGGGCCTGGAAGAA